>JAOIYV010000004.1 GCA_028226735.1 Candidatus Pelagibacter sp. | reverse complement strand
ATTGGCAAAATCAGGAGATGAAAATCCATCAGTTCTTGAAAATGGAGTAGTCAGAACACCACCTGGGTATAAGGAAGCTTATACAAAATATATTGAAGATGGATGGACTTCTCTTTCATGTGATCCAAAATATGGAGGTCAAGGAATGCCAAAGACCGTAAGTGCCTTTTTTGACGAAATGTTATCTTCAGCAAGTCTATCGTTTAAACTTTATAGCGAACTAAGTATTGGTGCATATAATTGCATTTCTCATCATGCCACAGATGATATAAAAGAAAAGTACCTCCCAAAAATAGTTGAAGGAAAATGGAGTGGCACAATGTGTCTTACTGAGCCAGTTTGTGGAACTGATTTAGGCCTTTTAAAAACAAAAGCTACCGAACAATCTGATGGAACTTTTAAATTAAGTGGACAGAAAATTTTCATTACTTCAGGTGATCAGGATTTGACAGAAAATATTATTCATTTAGTAATTGCAAGAGCAGCGGATTCACCTACAGGGACAAAAGGAATAAGTTTATTTTTAGTACCCAAATTTGTTGTAAATAAAGATGGAACTATTGGATCTAGAAATGGAGTTTCTACAGGATCTATAGAAAGCAAAATGGGAATTAAAGGTTCTGCAACGTGTGTACTAAATTTTGATGACGCAACGGGTTATATGATTGGACCAAAAAATAAAGGATTAAACGCAATGTTTACCATGATGAATTTAGAGAGAATCGTTGTTGGTATTCAAGGTTTAGGAATTTCTGAAATTGCGTATCAAAACTCCTTGAGCTATGCAAAAGAAAGAAAACAAGGAAAAACAAATAATACAAAATCAACCAACGGTGCAGATTTTATTATTGAGCATGCAGATATAAGAAAATCTCTACTAAATATGAAATCCATTATCGAAGGTGAACGAGCCTTATGTTTTTGGTTATCTCAACAAACAGAAGTTAGTCTTTATCATCCAGATGAAAAGATAAAACAGGAAGCTTCAGATCTAGTTTCTTTAATGACGCCAGTAGTTAAAACAATGTTTAGTGATATGGGAATGGAGATAACAAGTGAGGCTATGCAGGTTCATGGTGGATATGGGTACACAAAAGACCAAGGAATAGAACAATTATATAGGGATAATAGAATCACCCCAATTTACGAAGGAACCAATTCTATTCAAGCAGCAGATTTGGTTTTTAGAAAATTAGTAAATAAAAATGGCGATATAATTAATAAATATCTAGAAATGATCAAAAGTGACTGTAATACTGAAAATGCAAAATTAAAACCTTTTGCAGATGAATTAAAAATGAATTTAGACATTTTGTCTAAATTTACTTCCTGGATTAAAGAAAAAATAAAAAACTCAAAAGACGATGCAAGTGCAGCATGTAATGATTATTTAAAAGCATTAGGATTTGTGTCTATAGCCCATGCATGGATTAAAGTTTTAGAGGTAAGCTTTAAAGATTATGAGCAAAATAAAGATTTTTATGAAGATAAAATACAAACTGCAAATTTTTATTTTAAAAGAGTTCTACCAAGAGCTGAAAGTCATTTTAAGACAGCTGTGACGGGTAGTGACTATATAATGAATTTTAAATTTAATTAATATGAGCCACTACGATATAGGTTTAGATAAAAATGATGCTAATTATATACCTTTATCTCCTTTAACATTTTTAGAAAGAACAAGAGATATCTATCCAAACTATGAAGCTGTAGTTTATGAAAGCAGATCTTATACTTGGGAAGAAGTTTATAAAAGATGTGTTAAGTTTGCGAGTGCGCTAGATAAGCTTGGAGTTAAAACTGGAGATACAGTTTCAGTAATGGCTTTCAATACACCAGAAATTTTTGAAGCTCACTACTCAATACCTATGGTTGGTGCAGTTATTAATGCAATTAATACAAGATTAGATCCAAAAACTGTTAGTTATATTTTAGATCATAGTGATGCAAAAGTTTTAATTGTGGACAGACAATTTCATGAGGTTATTGCTAAAGCTTTAAAAAATATTAAAAATAAAATTATCATTATAGATATAGATGACAAAGATATAGACACAAGTAGTTTTAAAAAAATTGGTGAATTAGAATACGAAAGTTTTTTAAACAGTGGAGATGAAAACTATGAATGGAAAAAACCAAAAGATGAGTGGCAAGCAATTTCACTAGGATATACATCTGGAACAACGGGAAACCCCAAAGGTGTTGTTTATCATCATAGAGGCTCATATTTAATGGCAACTGGGAGTACTCAGGCATGGAACATGCCAAATAGATTAAATTTTTTATGTGTAGTCCCAATGTTTCATTGCAACGGATGGTGTTATCCTTGGACGCTTTCAATGTTACATGCAAGAATTATTTGCCTTAGAAATATTGATACAAAAAAAATGTTTGAATTAATTGATAAATATGACGTGACTCATTTTGGAGGAGCTCCAATAGTTTTAAATATGATAGTTAACACTCCAAAAAAGGACCAAAAAAAATTAAAAAGAAAAGTAAATGTTTTAACTGCTGGCGCCCCACCACCAAGCATTATTTTTGAAAAAATGGAAAACTTAGGATTTGAAGTCATGCATGTATATGGGCTAACAGAAACTTATGGTCATATGTTACAGTGTGCGTGGAATGAAGAATGGAATGAGTTAGATAAAGATAAAAAAAATGAAATTAAAGCACGACAAGGTGTTAGATATCCTAATACTGAAGGAGCCGTTGTTATGGATCCTGAAACAATGAAGCCAGTACCTAAAGATGGAAAAACTATGGGGGAAATTATGATTAGGGGTAATATTGTAATGAAAGGATATTATAAAGATAAACAAGCAACAGATAAAGCAATGTCTGGCGGGTGGTTTCACTCTGGAGATTTAGCTGTAACCCATCCAGATGGATATATTAAAATTCAAGATAGATCTAAAGATATTATTATTTCTGGTGGAGAAAATATTTCTTCAATAGAAATAGAAAATACTATTGCAAAACATCCATCAGTATCATTAGCAGCTGTTGTTGCTAAACCTGATGAAAAATGGGGAGAAACACCCTGTGCTTTTGTTGAACTAATTAAAGATAAATCTGCAGAAGAAAAAGATATTATAGATTTTTGTAGAGAAACACTGGCTGGGTTTAAACTTCCAAAAAAAGTTATTTTTTGTGAATTACCCAAAACTTCAACTGGAAAAATACAAAAATTTGAGCTTAGAAAAAAAGTCAAGGACCAAAGTTGATTTTTGAAATAGATAGTAAAAAAGTTTTTGTTTCAGATGCAGGGCAAGGCATTAATAAGAATAAAGACTCAATAGTTTTTCTTCATGGTAGTGGTCTTTCGCACATTGTCTGGTCTTTAACTGAGCAGTATTTATCAAATCAAGATTATAATGTTTTATCAATTGATTTACCAGGACATGGAAATTCTGAAGGCAAAAGTTTAAAATCAATAGAAGAAATTTCAAATTGGTTAGAGAAAGTTTTTAATGAATTAAATATTTCTGACCTAACAATAATTGGACACTCCCAAGGCTGTTTAGAAGCACTTGAATATTGTTCAAAATATTCAAAAAGAGTTAAGAGATTAATATTTATTGGTGGGTCATATAGAATGCCAGTTAATCAAGACCTAATTGATCTTGCACAAGATGGTGATGATCAAGCTATTAAATTAATGATGAAGTGGAGTTATGAAAATTATAAAAAATTTATTGGGGGCAATCCTGTTGAAAAAATTATTAACTCTCCAAGAGATATTAGAGAAATTTTAGCTATTGATCTTATGGCTTGTAATAATTATAAAAATGGTTCTGAGGCCCTAAAGTCAATAAATTGTCCCACATTATTAATATTTGGCGAGCTAGATAAGATGGTCAACCTTGAAAAAGGTAAGAAATTTGCTGAACTTATTCCCAATTCAGAAACTCATATAATAAAAGATTGCGGACATATGATTATGTTTGAAAAAGCTTTTGAAATGAGAGAAAAGATCTCTGAATTTTTAAAAAAATGAAAAACTTTTCAATAGCAAAATCTAGAAGACTAAGAAGCACACCTTATACTTCAAGAATAGAGAAGCAAGGAGTTACAGCATACACAATTTATAATCACATGTTGTTACCAGCTGCATTTGGTTCAATAGAAGATAGCTACAAGCATTTAAAAGAACATGTTCAAGTATGGGATGTTGCTGCAGAAAGACAAGTAGAAATATCAGGCAAAGATTCAGCAGAGTTAGTACAATTGATGACTTGTCGAGATTTATCAAAATCTAAAATAGGAAGATGTTATTATTGTCCAATAATAGATGAAGATGGAAATTTAGTTAATGATCCAGTAATTTTAAAATTAGATGTAAATAAATGGTGGATATCAATAGCAGACTCAGATGTAATTTTCTTTGCAAAAGGTCTTGCATCAGGACATAAATTTGATGTTAATATTATTGAACCAGTAGTTGATATAATGGCAATACAAGGTCCAAAGTCATTTGCATTAATGGAAAAAGTTTTTGGAAAAAAGATTACTGATTTAAAATTTTTTGGATTTGATTACTTTGATTTTGAAGGGACCAAACATTTAATAGCAAGATCAGGATGGTCTAAGCAGGGTGGATACGAAGTCTATGTACAAAATACAGAGTCAGGACAAAAACTTTATGATCGTCTTTTTGAAGTTGGAAAAGAATTTAATGTAGGACCTGGATGTCCAAATCTAATAGAAAGAATTGAGAGTGCACTATTATCTTATGGTAATGATTTTGACAACAATGATAATCCATTTGAATGTGGTTTTGACCAATACGTAAGTTTAGAGAGTGACGTAAAATTTTTAGGAAAAGAGAAATTAAAACAAGTAAAATCAAAAGGGGTGCAAAAAAAGTTAATGGGAGTTAAAATTAACACAAAAGAAATAAGTCTTACAGGATCAAAAAATTTATATGATGAGAATAGTAATATAATTGGTGAATTAAGATCGGCCTGTTATTCACCTCATTTTCAGATGGTTATAGGTATAGCAATGATACATAAGTCTCACTGGAAAGAATCTCAGGGCTTTAAAATCCAAATAAATGATAATACCCTTAACGGAAAAGTTTGCGATTTACCCTTCATCTAGTATAAAAGTTAATTAATATCATGAATATAGCAATTGTAGGAGCCACGGGTAATGTTGGAAGAAAAATGCTTGAAATATTAGAGCAAAAAAAATTCCCAATTGATAAATTATTTTTAGTTGCCTCCCCTAGAAGTGTTGGTCAAAAAATAAACTTTAATAGTAAAGAACACGAGGTTCATAATTTAGAAACTTATGATTTCTCAAATGCTGAAATTACATTTTTTGCAGCAGGCGGAAAAATATCAGAAAAATATGGGAAAAAAGCTTCAAAACATACTACAATAATTGATAATTCTAGCTTTTTTAGAATGGATGATGATGTACCTTTAATTGTTCCACAGGTAAATCCGGAAGCAATAAAAGACTTAAGAAAAAATATTATTGCAAATCCAAACTGCTCTACAGCGCAATTGGTTATAGCATTAAAACCACTTCATGATGAGCTGAACATTAAAAGAGTGGTTATATCAACTTATCAATCTGTATCTGGTGGTGGTAAGGCACCAATGGACGAATTAATTGAACAAACTAAATTATCGCTAGATAACAAAAAAATAAACTCTAAAAACTTTACTAAACAGATAGCATTTAACGCAATTCCACACATAGATGTTTTTGCAGATGATGGTTACACAAAAGAAGAATTAAAGATGGTAAATGAAACAAAAAAGATACTTGATGACAAGATTGAATTGACAGCAACTTGTGTGAGAATTCCAGTCTTGGTTTCTCATGCAGAGTCAGTAAATATTGAATTTGAAAAACCAATTAATTTAGAAAAAATAAATTCATTACTTAGTAATGCAGAAGGATGTGAAGTGTTTGATAAAAGAGAAGATGGAGGCTATATAACACCTATTGAAGCAGAAGGAAAAAAAGAAACTTATATATCTCGAATTAGAGAGGATAAAACAAAAAAAAATACAATTAATATGTGGATAGTCTCAGATAATTTATTAAGAGGTGCCGCATTGAATGCAATTGAAATAGCTGAACTTTTAATTAAAAAAAATAATGGATAATAACAACCCTTTATCACCACATATTCAGGTTTATAGGTGGCATATATCTTCTTTAGTTTCTATCTCTCACAGAATTACTGGAATAGTTAATATATCAGCAATAACAGTAATTTGTTTCTGGATCTTTTCTTTATTGTTAGGAGAGACTAGTTACGACTTTACAAAATTATTTTTACAATCTATTTTTGGAAAATTTATTATTATTTGTTTAACTTGGTCTTTTTGTTTTCAAACATTAAGTGAAATAAGACATCTTGCTATGGATCTTGGTTATGGCTTTGAGCTAAAGATATCAAATATCACAGGTTCACTAGTTATCTTTGGATCTATTTTTTTTACAATTCTATTTTATCTATTAGGAAGAAACTTTATTTAAAATGAATTCTGTAACAAAAAAATGGATGTTCATGAAAATTAGTTCAGCTATTTTAGTGCCATTGATGATTTGGTTTATATTAAACTTAGTGTCAATTTTTGATAAAGATTATATTGAGGTTATTAATTTTTTTACCACTCAACCATCAAAAGTTTTATTTTCTTTAATGCTTGTATTTGCTTACTTTTTCTCTGCTTTAAGCATTAGTGAGGTATTTGAAGACTATATTCAGGACGAAAAAATCAAAAATGCCGCAAACAAAGTACTGAATATTTTTGCTATAATAATGCCATTAATCACAATTATTGTAATATTTAATTTAAACTAATGAGTTCATATAAAATAATAGACCACGAATACGACGTAATAGTGCTTGGAGCTGGTGGCTCTGGCTTAAGAGCAGCTGTTGGTTTAAGTGAAGCTGGCTTAAAGACAGCATGTATTTCAAAAGTTTTTCCAACAAGAAGTCACACTTCTGCAGCTCAAGGAGGTATATCAGCTTCGTTAGGAAATATGGGTGAAGATGACTGGCGTTGGCATATGTATGATACTGTCAAAGGTGCTGACTGGTTAGGTGATCAAGATAGTATAGAGTATCTTTGTAAAGAAGCTCCAGCGGCAGTAATTGAATTAGAAAAGTATGGAGTTCCATTTAGTAGAACAGAAGATGGAAAAATTTATCAAAGACCCTTTGGAGGAATGACAAAAAATTATGGCAATGGAATAGTTCAGAGAACTTGTGCAGCAGCTGATAGAACTGGACATGCAATTTTACATACACTTTATGGGCAGGCACTTAAGCACAATACAGAATTCTTTATAGAATACTTTGCATTGGATTTATTAATGAAAGACGGAGAATGCAAAGGGTTAATAGCTTGGAATTTAAATGATGGTACAATTCATAGGTTTAGAGCTCACTCAACTATAATCGCTACTGGTGGATATGGTAAAGTTTATTATTCTGCAACATCAGCTCACACGTGTACAGGTGATGGAAATGCAATGGTATTAAGAGCGGGGCTTCCTTTACAAGATATGGAGTTTGTTCAATTCCATCCAACAGGAATTTATGGGCATGGAACATTAATTTCAGAGGGAGTAAGAGGGGAAGGTGGATACTTAGTAAATTCTAAAGGAGAAAGATTTATGGAAAGATATGCCCCTAATGCTAAAGATTTAGCATCTCGAGATGTAGTAAGTAGATCAATGTCTATAGAAATTAATGAAGGTAGAGGTGTGGGTAAAGATAAAGACCATGTTCTTTTAAATTTAAGTCACCTAGATAAAAAGGTAATTGCCGAAAGGCTTCCAGGAATCTCTGATGCTGCAAGATTATTTGCAGATGTGGATGTAACAAAAGATCCAATACCTGTTGTTCCAACAGTTCACTATAATATGGGTGGAATTCCAACAAATTATAAAGCTGAAGTTCTAACAGTTAATGGTTCAGAAAAAACTGTTCCAGGATTAATGGCAATTGGTGAGGCGGCATGTGTTTCAGTTCATGGAGCCAATAGATTAGGCTCAAACTCTTTAATAGATTTAGTGGTATTTGGAAGAGCAGCTGCAAAAAGAGCAGCAGAGCTAGTTAAGCCAGGAACACCTCATGAAGACATAGGAGAATCTGAAACAGAAAAATGTTTAGAAAGATTTGATAAACTTAGAAATTCTAATGGAGAAAATAGTACTGCTGAATTAAGACTCGCGATGCAAAAAACTATGCAATCAAAATGTGCAGTTTTTAGAACAGAAAAAACTCTTAAAGAGGGGGTCTCTGAAATCAGAAAAACATATGATGGTATGGGGTCAATTTCTGTTAAGGATAAATCACTAGTTTTTAATACCGATTTAGTTGAAACCCTAGAATTTGATAATCTTATTCGACAAGCAATTACCACTATGGACTCAGCACACAATAGGAAAGAAAGCAGGGGAGCTCATGCAAGAGAAGACTACCCAAAGAGAGATGATGAAAAATTTATGCAACATACTCTTTCATGGTGCGATGGAAAAGAAACAAAAATTAGCTATAGACCAGTCCATAAAACAACTTTAACAAATGAAGTGCAATATTTTCCTCCTCAAGAGCGAGTGTATTAATGGTTCAAATAAATTTACCTAAAAACTCAGAAATTAAAAAAGGCATTTATTATAAAGACAAAACTGGATCCAAAAATATTAGAAAAGTAAATGTTTATAGATGGGATCCTAGTTCAGGAGAGAATCCAAGAGTAGACTCATACGAAGTTGATATGGATAACTGCCCTTCAAAAGTTTTAGATATTTTAAATAAAATTAAAAACGAAATTGATCCATCTTTAGCTTATAGAAGGTCTTGTGCTCATGGTGTTTGTGGTTCTTGTGCAATGAATATGGATGGAAAAAATGGTTTAGCATGCACAAAGCCTCATGCAGAAATAGATGGAGATATTAATATTTATCCATTACCTCATTTAAAAGTAAAGAGAGATCTAATAGGCGATTTAAGTGGGCTATATAAACAGTATGAGTCAATTGAGCCTTGGCTTAAGACAAATCAAAAAGTTAAAAATACTGAAATATTACAAACCAAAGAAGATAGAGTAAAGTTAGATGGTGCCTATGAGTGTATTATGTGCGCATGTTGCTCAACATCTTGCCCAAGTTATTGGTGGAATGGTGATAAGTATTTAGGTCCTGCGGTTTTACTTCAAGCTTATAGATGGATAGTAGACAGTAGAGATGATGAAAGAAAAGCAAGATTAAAAAAAGTAGCTGATGAATTAAAATTATACAGATGCCATACTATTATGAATTGTACAAGTGCGTGTCCAAAAGGACTAAATCCAGCAAAAGCAATAGCAGAACTAAAAAAAATGTTAGTTACAGCTAATGTTTAATTAATTTTCTTAATAATAATAGACTAATATTATATTTTGATCTAAAAGACCTTATTCATGAATTTATTAGAACATTTCGTTGGTGGTAAGCTTATTCCAGGTTCATCTGATAGAAAAAGTAAAGTCTTCAACCCAGCTACTGGCGAACAAGAGTCAGAGGTAAGGTTGGCTAGTAAAGCGGACCTTGATCAAGCAGTTGAAATTGCAAAAAAAGCTTTTGAAACATGGTCCTTAAAACCTGCCCTTCAAAGAGCAAGAGTAATGTTTAAATTTAAAGAACTGATAGAAAAAAATACTGACGAACTTACAAAATTAATAGTTTCCGAACATGGAAAAGTTTATGAAGACGCTAAAGGATCTCTAACGAGAGGATTAGAAGTAGTGGAGTTTGCTTGTGGAATTCCGAATCTTCTTAAAGGAGAATTTTCAGAAAATGTTGGAACAAACGTTGATAGCTGGTCCATGCGCCAACCACTTGGAGTAGTAGCAGGGATAACACCATTCAATTTCCCAGCAATGGTGCCCATGTGGATGTTTCCTTTAGCTATTGCATGTGGAAATACATTTATTTTAAAACCATCAGAAAAAGATCCATCTTGTCCGTTAAAATTGGCTGAACTTTTAAAAGAAGCAGGACTTCCAGATGGAGTTTTTAATGTTGTTAATGGTGATAAAGAGTCGGTTGATGCAATTTTAACAAATAAAGAGATTAAAGCCGTAAGTTTTGTAGGTTCAACACCAATTGCAAAGTATATTTATGAAAATTCTGCAAAAAATGAAAAAAGGGTTCAAGCCTTAGGTGGTGCAAAAAATCATTTAGTTGTAATGCCTGACTGTGATCTTGATGGTGCTGTAAATGGATTAATGGGTGCTGCATATGGGTCAGCAGGAGAAAGATGTATGGCACAATCAGTAGCAGTAGCTGTAGGAGATGTAGGCGATGAATTAGTTGCTCGTTTATCAAAAAAAGCAGAAGCGTTAAAAGTGGGACCTGGTATGGATAAAACATCTGAGATGGGTCCACTAGTTACAAAAGAACATTTAGAAAAAGTAAAAAGTTACGTCGATCTTGGAGTTGAAGAAGGTGCTAAGTTAGTTGTTGATGGAAGAAATATTAAACTTCAAGGATATGAAAATGGTTTCTTTATAGGTGGTTGTTTATTTGATTATGTTAAAAAGAATATGAGAATTTATAAAGAAGAAATATTTGGTCCCGTTTTATCAATAATAAGAGTAAAAACTTTTGAAGAAGCTACCAAACTAATTAATGATCATGAGTATGGCAATGGAGTAAGTATTTATACAAGAGATGGTGATGTTGGAAGAACTTTTGCTAGTAAAATTCAAGTTGGTATGGTTGGAATTAATGTTCCAATACCGGTACCAATGGCATTCCATAGTTTTGGTGGATGGAAAAGATCATTATTTGGAGATAGTGCAATGCACGGAAGTGAAGGAATTAAATTCTATACAAAACTTAAAACAGTAACATCAAGATGGCCTTCTGGAATAAGATCCAATGCAGAATTTGTCATGCCAACAATGAAATGAGGAGAAAATGAAAAAAATATCTTTAATAGGAGCAGGTCAAATTGGAGGCACTCTTGCTCACTTAATAGGAACTAAAGAAGTAGCTGATGAAGTAGTACTTTTTGATGTAGCAAGTGGTATAGCTAAAGGTAAAGCTTTGGATATAGCCCAATCTTCATCTGTTGATGGCTTTACTGTAAAATTTTCAGGCACAGACAATTATGATGATATTAAAAGTTCAGATGTAATAATTATTACCGCAGGAGTTCCAAGAAAACCAGGAATGAGCAGAGACGATTTACTAGGCATTAATCTTAAAATAATTAAACAAGTAGCTGAAGGTATTAAAAAAAATGCACCTAATGCTTTCGTTATATGTATTACAAATCCACTTGATGTTATGGTGATGGCATTTCAGAAATTTTCTGGTTTACCAGCGAATAAAGTTGTTGGAATGGCAGGAATTTTAGATAGCTCAAGATTTAAATTATTTTTATCAGAAGAGTTTAATGTTCCAGTAAAAGAAATAGACGCAATGGTAATGGGAGGTCACGGAGACACAATGGTTCCAATGCCAAGATTTACCAAAGTTTTAGGAAAACCTTTGTTAGATTTGGTTAAAGAAGGAAAAATATCACAAGAAAGATTGGAAGAAATAAATCAAAGAACTAGAGATGGTGGTGCTGAGATTGTAAAATATTTAGAAAAAGGATCGGCATTTTATGCTCCAGCAGCATCAGGAGTGCAAATGGCAGAAGCGTATTTAAACGATGAAAAAAAATTATTACCATGTGCCATCCAATTAAATGGAGAGTATGGAGTAAATAATGTATATGCTGGTGTACCAGTGATAATTGGAAAAAATGGTGTTGAAAAAATAGAGCAGATAGATTTAGATGAAAAAGAAAAAAAAGAATTTATGCATTCCATTGATGCTGTCAAAGCTCTTTGGGAAGCAGCATCCAAGATAGATCCAGATCTTTCTAAATAATGAACATTCACGAACATCAAGCCAAACAAATTTTAAAAAAATATGGTGCAATAGTTCCTGAAGGAATTTTCGCTCTGAACGTGAAAGAATTAATTGAAAAAGCAAAATCACTTAAAACAAAAAAATTTGTTTTAAAAGCACAAATACATGCAGGTGGAAGAGGAAAAGCAGGAGGAGTTAAAATCTTAAACACTATAGAAGAATTAACTACTGCTGCAAAAGAATTACTAGGCAAAACTCTTGTAACTCATCAAACAGGTCCAGCAGGTAGAAAAGTTAAAAGATTATATGTTGAAGAATCTTCAAATATAGAAAAGGAGTTTTATTTATCATGTTTGGTTGATAGAACTAGTTCAAAGATTGCATTTATATCAAGCGATCAGGGTGGAATGGATATTGAAGAAGTAGCCATTAAAACACCAGAAAAAATTATAACAACTAAAGTTGAAAATCTTGATGAGATTTCAGAAACAGACTGTGAGAAAATAATAAAAATATTTAATTTAACAGATAATGCAAAAAAACAAGCAATATCAACGATTAAATCATTATATAAAATGTTTATCGATACAGACGCTAATATGGTTGAGATCAATCCACTGATATTAACTAAAGAGAAAAAAATTATATGCTTAGATGCAAAAGTAAATTTTGACTCCAATGCATTATTTAAACATCCAGAAATTATTGAGATGAGAGATTTAAACGAGGAAGACCCAACTGAAATTGAAGCAAGTAAACATGATTTAGCTTATATTAAATTAGATGGGAGTATTGGATGTATGGTTAATGGAGCAGGATTAGCTATGGCTACTATGGATATAATTAAATTATATGGAAAAGAACCAGCCAATTTTTTAGATGTTGGTGGTGGAGCCTCAAAAGAAAAAGTTTCAGCTGCACTTAAAATAATTCTTTCTGATAAAAATGTTAAAGGAATTTTAATAAATATTTTTGGTGGAATAATGAGATGTGATGTTCTCGCGCAAGGAGTTGTTGACGCTGCTAAAGAAATAAATATTAGTGTTCCTTTAGTAGTTAGACTTGCAGGCACAAAATTTAAAGAAGGAAAAAAAATATTAGATAACTCAGGATTAAAATTGATTTCTGCAGAAGATTTAGATGATGCTGCTAAAAAAATTGTTGAAGCAATAAAATAATATGTCAGTCTTAATAAATAAAGATACAAAAGTAATATGCCAAGGATTTACAGGTTTACATGGCACATTTCATTCTGAACAAGCAATAGAGTATGGAACCAATTTGGTTGGAGGAGTCACTCCAAAAAAAGGAGGACAAAAGCATCTTGACCGTCCAGTTTTTAATACTGTAGAAGAAGCAAAACTAGAAGTTGGTGTTGATGCAACAATGATCTATGTCCCTGCAAAATTTGCTGGGTCTGCAATAATTGAAGCTATAGATGCTTCAGTTGAACTTATTGTATGTATTACAGAAGGTATACCAATACAGGATATGCTAAGAGTTAAACAAAGATTAAATAATTCAAAAAGCAGATTAATTGGACCAAACTGTCCTGGAATAATTACTCCAGGTGAGTGCAAAATTGGAATTATGCCAGGAAACATTCATAAAAAAGGCACTGTAGGAATTGTTTCGAGATCAGGAACTTTAACTTATGAAGCTGTTGCACAAACGACTGAAAACGGATTAGGGCAATCAACTTGCATTGGAATTGGTGGAGACCCAATAAATGGAACAAATTTTATTGACTGCTTAGACTTATTTTTAAATGATGAAGAGACGAAATCTATTCTCATGATAGGAGAGATAGGTGGATCTGCTGAAGAAGATGCCGCAGAATTTGTAAGAAATCACAAAATAAAGAAGCCTATAGTTGGATTTGTTGCTGGAATAACAGCGCCCCCTGGAAGGAGAATGGGGCACGCTGGAGCTATAATATCTGGTGGAAAAGGTGGGGCAGAGGATAAAATAAAAAAGATGGAAGAATGTGGAATTACTATTGCTAAATCACCTTCTGAATTAGGCAAAACACTATTTAACAAATTATCTAATTGAAAAAAATTATTCTGACATTATATCAATAAATAGATGTCATCATCAAATAATCTCGAATTCGAAAAAACTTCATTTCTTAGTAAGTCTAATAGTGCCTTTATTGAACAAATGTACCTCAGGTTTATTAATAAAGATTCTGATTTACCAAAAAGTTGGCAGAATTATTTTGAGGGAATTGGAGATGAATTAAATATTATAGCCAAAGAAATTAATGGCCCATCTTGGGGACAGAAGAAAGATAAAATTGATATAGATGACCTTCAAAAAAAAATAGAACTAGAAGATAAGAATATACCTAGCGATACCTCTAAGGTTAATATAAATCAAATAAATTCATCCAGATCTAATGAAGACTCAATTAAAGCTGTCTCTATGATTAGATCATACAGACAAAGAGGACATCTTATAGCTAAACTAGATCCACTGGAATTGTTAAAGTCAGATTATTTAGATGAACTACATCCTGAGTCTTTTGGTTTTAAAAAAGGAGATTATCAAAAAAAAATTTATTTAGGTGGTGTTATAAATAAAGATCAATCAAATATTAAAGAGATATTGGCATTTTTAAAAAAAACATATTGTGGTCCAATAGGATATGAATACATGCACATTTCAAATCCGACTGAAAGAAAGTGGTTTAGAGATCGTATTGAAAAATCAGAAGACAATATGAACTTTACGAAAAATGGTAAAGAAGCAATTTTAACTAAGTTAATACAAGCTGAAGGTTTTGAAAAGTTTTTACAAAAAAAATATGTGGGAACAAAAAGATTTGGATTAGATGGAGGAGAAAGTTTAATTCCTGCTTTGGAACAAATAATAAAAATTAGCGGTCAGTCAAAAGTTAAAGAGGTTAAGATTGGAATGTCTCATAGAGGGAGACTTAATGTATTAGCAAATGTGTTACAGAAATCTTATAAAAGAATATTTAATGAATTTGCTGGGGAAATAAGTGCATCATCTAAAGAAGGAGCTGGAGATGTTAAATATCATTTAGGAGCTTCCTCTAATAGGGAGTTTGATGGAAATTCTGTACATGTTAGTTTGACAGACAATCCTTCTCACCTAGAAGCTGTAAACCCTGTAGTACTAGGCCAAACAAGAGCTAAACAGTTTTTTCATAAAGATAAAGAAAGAAAAAAAGTAATACCTATACTAATTCATGGCGATGCAGCTTTTGCAGGACAAGGTGTTGTTGCTGAATGTTTTGCTATGTCAGGCTTACCAGGTCATAATACTGGGGGTACAATTCATATTATTATCAATAATCAAATAGGCTTTACAACAAGTCCAAGATTTGCTCGATCTTCACCCTATCCCTCTGATGTAGCTAAAATGGTAGATGCACCAATTATTCATGCTAACGGAGATGATCCAGAAGCAGTAGTTTATGCTGCTAGAATAGCAACTGAGTTTAGATTAAAATTTAATAGAGATGTTGTTGTTGATTTGATTTGCTATAGAAGATTTGGTCATAATGAAGGTGATGAGCCATCGTTTACACAGCCACTAATGTATGAAAAAATTAGATCTCATCCATCTCCAATAAAAGTGTATGGAAATAAGTTGGTGGCTGAAAACACAATTACAAAGGATGAGTTAGAAAATTTAATTAATAAATTTAAGGATTTGCTTGATGATCAATTCAAAAATGCAAAAGATTATAAACCTCAAATTGAATGGTTTGAAGGAACTTGGTCTGCATATAAGCCTGAAAAAGGAAAAGATAAAAGAGGTATAACAGGTGCTGATACTAAAAAATTAATTGAGATATCTGAAAAAATAAATAGTACTCCAGAAAAATTAAATTTACACAAAACTATAACTAAAATATTAAACTCCAGAAAGGAAGCTGTTAAAAGTGGTTCAAATATAGATTGGTCTACTGCAGAAGCATTAGCTTTTGGTTCCTTGTTAGAAGAAGGGTATCCAGTAAGATTAGTTGGTCAAGACTCAGGTAGAGGAACTTTTAGTCAAAGGCATTCAGTTTTAAGAAATCAATTAAATAATAGTCGATATGTGCCTTTAAATAATATTTCAAATAGTCAAAAACAATTTGAAGTGGTAGATAGCTTTTTGTCTGAATTGGCTGTTTTAGGTTTTGAATATGGTTATAGTTTAGTTGAGCCAAATACACTTACTCTTTGGGAGGCTCAGTTTGGAGATTTTGCTAATGGGGCACAGGTTGTTATTGACCAATTTATTGCATCTGGAGAGAGAAAATGGACAAGAGCATCTGGAATAGTATTATTGCTTCCCCATGGCTATGAAGGACAAGGTCCAGAACATTCATCAGCTAGATTGGAAAGATTTTTACAAATGTGTTCTAATGACAATATGCAAGTGATGAATTGCACTACGCCAGCAAACTATTTTCATGCTTTAAGAAGACAAATGCATAGAGACTTTAGAAAACCATTAATTATTATGACACCTAAGTCATTGTTAAGAAATAAGTATTGTGTTTCTAATTTAGAAGATTTTAGCAAAGAGAATTCATTTCATAGAATATTGTGGGACCATGCTATTGATCCAAAATCTAAAGGTTTTATAAAATTAAAAAAAAGCCAAGATATAAAAAAAGTAATATTGTGTTCGGGTAAAGTTTATTTTGATTTATTAGATGCTAGAGAGACTAAAAAAAGATGATGTTATATTGTTTAGAATTGAGCAATTATATCCATTTCCTGCAAAAACTCTTGTCAAAGAACTTAAGCCTTATGCCAAAAGTGCTAAATTTTATTGGTGTCAGGAAGAACCTAAAAACATGGGAGGATGGTTTTCAGTGAGAGATTATATACAATGGACATTAGAAACTATTAACGCTAATAATAATGAAATTTCTTATATAGGAAGAAGTCCAGACGCGTCTCCTGCAACAGGATATGCAAAAAGACATATTTCGCAACAGGAAGAGATTATTAAAAAGGTTTTTGAATAAAATGGATGAAAAAATTTTGGTACCAGTTTTAGGGGAAAGTATTACTGAGGCAACAGTTGCTAAATGGCTTAAAAATGAAGGTGACACTGTAGTAGCGGATGAGGCAATTGTTGAGCTAGAAACAGACAAAGTAAACTTGGAAGTTCCCTCTCCTATAGATGGAGTTTTATCTAAAATAAATTTTAAAGATGGAGAGGTAGTTGAGGTTGGTGCATTGCTAGGCTCTGTAAATCAAGGAGACGAAAAACCATCGGAGAAAAAAGAAATTAAAAAAATTCAACCAAAAAAAATAGAAAATAACGTTGTTAATTTAGAAATTGAAAAAAAAGAACCAAAAATTTTTGAAGAAAAAAATATCAAGGAAAGTCCACTCATATTAACTAAAGAAATTGAAGAAGGTAGTATAAATAATAATAAAGTACTTTCACCTGCAGTAAGAAAAATTGCTGATGAAAATAAAATCGATGTAAAACAAGTGAGAGGATCTGGTAAAGAAGGAAGAGTACTTAAAGGTGATCTAATTAGTATTATGGGAGAAAACCCACAAATATCAGAGAGAAAAATTAAGTATGGTCAAGAAGAGAGAATTAAAATGTCTAGACTAAGACAAACAATTGCTAAAAGATTAAAACAAGCACAAGAGAACGCAGCTTTATTAACAACCTTTAATGAAGTTGATATGACAAACATAATGGAAATGAGAAAAGAAAATCAAGAGGACTTCCAAAATAGATATGGAGTTAAACTTGGATTTATGTCTTTTTTTGTAAAGGCTTGTGTTTCTGCTTTAAAGACTTTTCCAGCCGTAAATGCAGAAATTGAAGGAGATGAGATTATTTATAAGAATTATTATAATTTAAGTTTTGCAGTTGGAACTGAAAAAGGATTAGTCGTTCCAGTATTACGGGATGCCGATGAATTGTCTTTTGCAGACATAGAAAAAAAAATTAAAACTATTTCTGAAAAAGCAAGAGACGGAAAATTAACAATTGAAGACCTTCAAGGTGGAACCTTTACTATTAGCAATGGAGGTGTTTATGGATCAATGCTGTCTACTCCTATATTAAATTTACCACAATCAGGAGTTTTAGGGATGCACAATATAATTGAAAGACCAACTGTTGTAGAAGGAGAAATTAAAATTAGACCTATAATGTATTTAGCCTTATCTTATGATCATAGAATTATTGATGGAAAAGAGTCTGTTTCATTCTTAAAAATGGTAAAAGAAAATTTAGAGGATCCAAGAAGGTTATTTTTAAATATTTAAATGTCAGAAAAATTTCAAGCTGTTGTAATAGGTGGAGGTCCAGGGGGATATGTTTGTGCAATAAGATTAGCCCAATTAGGTTTTAAAACTGCATGCATAGAATCTAGAGGATCATTAGGAGGCACTTGTTTAAATGTTGGCTGTATACCCTCAAAGAATTTATTAAACCTTTCAGAAAATTATCATAAAGCAAAAAATTTTTCTAAACTTGGGATTGAGGTTGGTGAAGTAAAGCTAGATCTTGGAAAAATGATGAAAAATAAAGATAAAGCAGTCATGGTTTTAACTAAAGGAGTCGAATTTTTATTTAAAAAAAACAAAGTCACTTATTTTAAAGGAACAGGTAGTTTTAAAACGGTAAATAAAATTTCTATTTTAGACGAAAAAGAAAATGAAACTGTAATAGAAACTGAAAAAACAGTAATTAGCACAGGTTCTTTGCCAGTTTCGCTACCAGGCGTTCAATTTGATGAAAAAATAATAGTTTCATCAACAGGAGCCTTGACTTTACAAGAAGTTCCAAAAAAAATGGTTGTAGTTGGTGGTGGTTATATTGGCTTAGAAATGGGATCTGTCTGGTCAAGGTTAGGAGCTGAAGTTCATGTAGTTGAATTTCTTGAAAATATTACACCAGGAATGGATAGAGAAGTATCTTCAGAATTTATGAAAATTTTAAAAAAACAAGGAATTCATTTTCATATGCAAACTAAAGTGGAAGAAATTAAAAAAAGCTCCAAAGGTGCAACTGTTTCAACTTCTGATAAAGATGGAAAAAAAATTAATTTTGATTGCGATATAGTACTGGTATCTGTTGGTAGAAAACCAAATACCGACAATTTAAATCTGGAGTCAATTGGGATTGAATTAGATGAAAAGAAAAGAATCAAAACAGATAAAAGTTTTCAAACAAATGTAAGTAATGTTTATGCAATTGGTGATGTAATAAAAGGACCAATGTTGGCACACAAAGCTGAAGATGAAGGCATTGCTGTTGCAGAGAATATTGCTGGACAATCAGGACATGTTAATTATGATATAATTCCAGGTGTCATTTATACAACTCCAGAGGTTGCTTCTATAGGAAAAACAGAAGAACAATTGAAAGAAGCTAATACAAAATATAAAGTAGGTAAATTTTCATTTATGGCTAACTCAAGAGCTAAAGCAATTGATGAAGCTGAAGGTTTTGTTAAAATTCTAGCTGATGAAATAACGGATAGAGTTTTAGGAGCACATATTATAGGGCCACATGCTGGTGAACTTATTGCGGAGATTGGAGTTGGGATGGAGTTTGGTGCTAGTGCTGAAGATATTGCAAGAACCTGTCATGCACACCCAACATTTTCAGAGGCAGTAAAAGAGGCAGCTTTATCAGTAGATAAAAGAGCAATACACTCTTAAAAAATTTTCATATTATAAAAGTATGAAAGTACCGATTCTAATACCCAATATTTTCAATCATCCATTTACATATGAGTCTGATCTTAAACTTAGAGAAGGTGATTATGTTGTTGTACCATTTGGTAAATCAGAAGTTACTGGAGTAGTTTGGAGTGAATTTGAGAAAAAGACAAACAAGAATTTTGCAATTAAAACAGTTTTAAAAAAATTAAATGTTCCATCATTAAAGAAAAATACTATTAAGTTCTTAAATTGGTTTTCAGAATATAACATGATACCCAAAGGTATGGCTTTAAAACTGCTAATGTTAAGTAACAATGCAGTAGAAAATATTTCAATTGATAATTATCAAAAATTTAAAATTGATATTAAAAAAAATGGAATAGAACTTTCTAAAGATCAAAAGAATTCATTAAAAAAAATGAATATCTCAAATCATAAATTTAGAGTTCATGTTTTACAAGGAACCACAGGTTCAGGTAAAACTATGGTTTATTTTGAAGCCTTAAAAGAGATAATAAACAAGGGCTTTCAAGGTTTAATTTTGTTACCTGAAATTGGACTGACTGGTCAGTTTGAAAATAAATTTATAGAATTTTTTGGGTTTAAACCAGCAGTATGGCATTCTGGAATAACTAAGAAAAATAAAGAAATAATATGGAGTGGTATTGCTGATGATAAAATTAAAGTTGTAATTGGCGCTCGATCCTCATTATTTTTACCTTTTAAAAAATTAGGATTAATTATTGTTGATGAAGAACATGATCAGTCTTATAAGCAAGATGAAGGAATAACTTATAATGCAAGAGACATGGCTATTTCAAGAGCATCTTTTGAAAATATTCCAATTAATTTGATAACTGCAGTTCCATCTATTGAAACTTATGAAAATATAAAAAAAGGCAAATATAGTTTATCGAAACTTGACCAAAGATACTTAAATGCATCTTTACCTAATTATGAAATAATTAATTTAAACAATTCAAAATTAGAATCTCAATCTTGGATCTCAAAAGAAACAATTGAAAAAGTAAATTTACATCTTAAGAAAAAAGACCAGGTTTTATTTTTTTTAAATAGAAGAGGTTTTTCACCTCATGTTCTATGCAAAAGATGTTTCAATAGTTATTCATGTCCAAATTGTTCAATAAACTTAGTATATCATAAAAATAAAAAAAATTTGTTATGCCATTACTGTGGATACAAAACTTTATTAAGCAGAAATTGTTCAAAAAAAGGTACCTGTGATTTTATTTTTAGTGGACCGGGTGTTGAAAGAATTGCTGAAGAAGTAAAAAGAATTTTCCCTTTAAAACAAAATATAATTTTTTCAAGTGACACAATGAATAAAAAAAGTTCATTAGAAACTTTAGATAAAATTATAAATAATAAAATTCAAATTTTAATTGGAACTCAATTAATATCAAAAGGATTTCATTTTCCTAACTTAAATTGTATTGTTGTAGTGGATATTGATTTGTCATCACAAGGTCATGATTTGAGAGGAGCAGAAAAAAATTTGCAACTATACCATCAACTATCTGGAAGAGCAGGAAGAACTGGAAAGCCTGCAACAGTTTATTTTCAAACTTATAATTTAAATACAAAAATGATTGCAGATATAACAAATAAAGATCCTGAAATTTTTTTAGATAAGGAACTTGAAATTAGAAGAGACAATAACCTTCCACCTTTTCAAAGGTTTGTTGCTTTAATAATAACGGGGAACAATGAAAGAGAACTTGAAAAAGAAGCATACAAATTCAAAAATTTTATTGAAAACTCAGTGGAGGGTAAAGTACTTGGACCAGTTAATGCACCAATATTTAGATTGAAAAGAAAATTTAGAGTTAGACTTTTGGTTAGGGGCCGAAAGTCCTTAAAAGTACAAAATTCACTGGCAAAAATTATTCAAAAATTCAAATTTTCAAGCGGAATGAAACTAACGGTTGATGTTGACCCAATAAACTTCAATTAATATTAAAAAAATAGCACTTTTTGACAATGTGTGACTTGAAGAGACTAGGGTCATATGTTAATTAAAGCTGAATTTTAGTAAATCTCTTAATATTAATAAGGACAAAAAATTGACTAAAAGTAAAGGTTTTTCTGAAACATCTGCTAATAGATATTCTTTAGCACTTTATGAATTGGCTTCAGAAGCAAACATGTTAGATGAGATAGAGAATCATGTCTCATCAGTAATTATTTTGATTTCAAAAAGTGAGGATTTTAGATCTTTAATTAAAGATCCAACAAGCGATAAAAATGATCAGCTAAAAGCTATAAAGAAAATTGCAGAACTGTATAACTTAAATGAACTGTTAATAAAATTTATAAGTCTTTTAATAATTAAGAGAAGATTTTTTTATACAGATAAAATTTTAAAAAGTTTTATTGAAACATGTTCAAATAAAAGAGGTGAACTAAAAGCTGAATTATTATCAGCAAAAAATCTAACTGAAATTGAAATTGATAAAATAAAAGAAGAGCTGACTAAAATTTTTAGCTCAAAAATAAAATTAAACTACAAGCACGACACAAGTTTAATTGGAGGTTTAATTGTGCAAGTTGGAAGCTCAATGGTGGATACTTCCATTAAAAATAAATTACAACAAATCGAAAATAGGATGATAGAGGCATAAATGGATATAAACCCATCAGAAGTAACAAAGGTATTAAAAGAACAAATTAAAAAATTTGGCGATAAAGCAGAAGTGACTGAAGTTGGTCAAGTTCTTTCTGTTGGAGATGGTATTGCTAGAGTATATGGATTAGATAATGTTCAAGCAGGTGAGATGGTTGAGTTTTCTGATGGATCAAAAGGTATGGCTCTTAATTTAGAAAGTGAAAATGTTGGTGTTGTAATTTTTGGAGATGATAGAAAGATTAAAGAAGGAGACGTTGTTAAAAGAACAGGAAGTATTGTTGATACACCTGTTGGAAAAGAATTATTAGGACGCGTTGTTGATGGACTAGGTAATCCTATTGATGGTAAGGGCGTTTTAGATAAAGGGATAAGAAAAAGTAGAGTTGAAGTAAAAGCTCCTGGAATTATTCCGAGACAATCTGTTAGTGAACCGATGCAAACAGGTTTAAAATCAATTGATAGTCTTGTGCCAGTAGGAAGAGGGCAACGTGAATTAATTATTGGTGATCGACAAACAGGAAAAACTGCAGTTGCTATTGATGCAATCATCAACCAAAAAAAAATAAATGAATCTGGTGATGAAAAGCAAAAACTTTATTGTGTTTATGTTGCTATAGGTCAAAAAAGATCGACTGTAAGACAAATACAAAAAACTTTAGAAGAGGCAGGTGCAATGGAATACACAACAATTGTGGCTGCTACTGCATCAGATGCTGCACCTCTTCAATTTTTAGCGCCATATACAGGTTGTGCCATGGGTGAGTATTTTAGAGATAACGGGATGCATGCTTTGATTGTTTATGATGATTTATCTAAACAAGCTGTTGCTTATAGGCAAATGTCACTTTTATTAAGAAGACCTCCAGGAAGAGAAGCTTATCCGGGGGACGTGTTTTATCTGCATAGTAGACTGCTTGAGAGAGCTGCTAAGCTTAGTGATGAGCATGGAGGAGGGTCACTGACGGCTCTACCGATAATTGAAACGCAAGGTGGAGATGTATCAGCCTTTATACCTACCAATGTAATATCAATTACTGATGGACAAATCTTTCTTGAAACAGAATTATTTAACCAAGGAATTAGACCTGCAATTAATGTTGGTTTGTCTGTTTCTAGAGTTGGATCTGCAGCACAAACAAAGGCAATGAAAAAAGTTTCTGGATCAATGAAATTAGAGTTAGCACAATATAGAGAAATGGCTGCTTTTGCACAATTTGGCTCTGACTTAGATGCGTCCACTCAACAACTTTTGAATAGAGGAGCAAAGTTAACAGAGCTTTTAAAACAAAAACAATATTCACCAATGACTGTTGCTGAACAAGTAATTTCAGTTTTTTGTGGAGTTAAAGGTTATTTAGATGATGTAGAATCAAAAGATATTGCAGAGTTTGAGTCAGCAATTATTGAAAAGTGTAAATCTGAAAAATCTGAAATTTTAGAATCAATTTTAAGTTCTGGAAAACTTGAAGAAGATACTGAAAAACTATTAGTGGAAGCAATAACTGACTTTAAGAAAAGTTTTAATTCATAAAATATGGCAACTCTAGACGATTTAAAAAAAAGAATAGCAAGTGTGAAGTCCACTCAAAAGATTACCAAAGCTATGAAAATGGTTGCCGCTGCTAAACTAAGGAGAGCACAAGAAAATGCTGAAAAGGGAAGACCTTATTCAGAAAAAATGAACAATATTATTCTTAATTTATCCGATGGCATTTCTGATAAGGAAAATGCTCCAAAGTTACTTTCTGGTACTGGTGAGGAAAAAATACATTTATGCATAGTTTTAACATCAGATCGAGGTCTTTGTGGTGGATTCAATACAAACATCATAAAAAAAGCCAAAGCCTACTTTCAAAAAATTTCTGATGAAGGAAGAACTTTAAAAATCATAACAGTAGGATCAAAAGGCTATGATCAATTAAAGAGAGTTTATAAGGATAACATTATTAAAAAAATTTCATTTAAAGATTCAAAAACTATAAATTATTTAGATGCTGAAAAAGTAGGCAAACTGATAATTGAAAACTTTGAAAAAAAAGAATTTGATGTATGCACAATTTTTTATAATAAATTTAAAAATGTAATTACTCAAATTCCTCAAGAACAACAAATAATTCCTTTAAAAACTTCTCAAGTAGAAGGAGATTCTTCTGATGATAACTATGAATTTGAACCAGAAGAAGATGAAATTTTAAGCAATTTATTGCCTAAAAATATTTCTACTCAGATTTTTAAAGCAATGTTAGAAAATTCAGCTAGCGAACAGGGTTCAAGAATGAGCGCAATGGACAATGCAACTCGTAACGCAGGTGAAATGGTTGACAAGCTTACTATTGAGTATAATAGAAGTCGTCAGGCAGCTATTACAAAAGAACTAATTGAAATCATATCAGGAGCGGAAAGTTTATAATTATGAGCAAAGGAAAAATTACACAGATTATTGGAGCAGTAGTAGACGTAAAATTTGATGGTGAATTACCAGAGATTTTATCAGCATTAGAATGTAAAAATGGAGATAATAGATTAGTTTTAGAAGTAGCCCAGCACCTTGGCGAGGCGAGTGTAAGAACGATTGCAATGGATGCTACAGAAGGATTAAAAAGAGGAGATGAAGTAATTGCAACTGGTGCTCCTATTCAGGTTCCAGTTGGACCAGAAACCTTAGGAAGAATTATAAATGTAATAGGTGAACCTATTGATGAAAAAGGTGAAATTAAAACTAAAGAAAAATGGCCAATTCATAGAGCAGCTCCAGAATTTAGTGATCAGTCAACAGAGACAGAAATTCTTGTAACTGGAATAAAAGTGGTTGACCTACTAGCACCATACGCTAAAGGGGGGAAAATTGGTTTATTTGGAGGTGCTGGAGTTGGTAAGACAGTACTTATTATGGAATTAATTAACAACGTAGCAAAAGCACATGGTGGATTTTCAGTATTTGCTGGAGTAGGAGAAAGAACAAGAGAGGGAAATGACCTTTATCATGAGATGATTGATTCAGGGGTTATTAAACCTGAGGGACCAGGATCAAAAGCTGCATTAGTTTATGGACAAATGAATGAACCTCCGGGGGCTAGAGCTAGAGTTGCTTTAACAGGCTTAACTGCAGCTGAGTATTTTAGAGATCAAGAGGGTCAGGACGTACTATTCTTCGTTGATAATATCTTTAGATTTACTCAAGCAGGATCTGAGGTCTCTGCTTTATTAGGAAGAATTCCGTCAGCTGTTGGTTATCAGCCTACACTTGCAACAGATATGGGTAATCTTCAAGAGAGAATTACAACTACAAACAAAGGATCAATTACTTCGGTACAGGCAATTTATGTGCCTGCCGACGATTTAACAGACCCAGCTCCAGCTACATCTTTTGCTCACCTAGATGCAACTACTGTATTATCCAGACAGATTGCTGAAATTGGAATTTATCCAGCAGTTGACCCTTTAGATTCTACTTCTAGAATTTTAGATCCAAGAATTGTTGGAGACGAACATTACAGAGTAGCTAGAGAAGTTCAAAAAATTCTTCAAACCTATAAATCTCTTCAAGATATTATTGCAATTTTAGGAATGGATGAACTTTCTGAAGAAGATAAATTAACTGTTGCCAGAGCTAGGAAAATTCAAAGATTTTTATCTCAACCTTTTTTTGTTGCTGAAGTTTTTACAGGTTCACCTGGAAAATTAGTAGATTTAGAATCAACTATTAAGGGATTTGCTGCAATATGTAATGGTGAGTATGATCATTTACCAGAGGCTGCATTTTATATGGTGGGTACAATTGAAGAAGCTGTAGAAAAATCAGAAAAAATGGCGAAGGACGCAGCTGCGTAATGAGTGAAGATTTTAAAATAGAAATTGTAAATCCAGAAAAATCTTTTCTATCAAAAGAAGACGTAACTGAGGTAGTTGTTCCTGCTTTTGAGGGAGAAATGGGAATTTTAAAAGACCATATATCAATTATTTCATTCTTAAAACCTGGTGTTATTAAAATATTTTCTAAATCTGGAGAAGAAAGTTATTATGTTGAAGATGGAATAGTTGAATTTAAGAATAATAATTTATCAGTGCTAACAAGCTCCATTTTTAATATCAAAGATATTGAAAAAGATAAAATTAGTGAAATGCTCACGCAAGCAGAAGAATATTTAAATAATAGTGAAATCACAGATCAAAATAAATATTTAGTGAGCCAAAAGATTGATGTGCTAAAAACTCTTAATTAATAATTTCTTTTACTTTTTTTTTAACATGTTCATAAACATGTAATTTAAAATCTACAACTTGGTCAGTTATATTTTCAAGATCAATCCATTTCCATTCACAAAACTCTGGATTTTTAGTTTTAATATTGATCTCACTATCATGTCCTAAAAATCTCACTACAAACCATTTTTGTTCCTGGCCCCTGTATTTACCTTTCCAAATAATTCCCAATAAGTTTTCAGGTAATTCATAAGATATTAATCCATCCAGCTCTTTGATTAGATCTATATTTTTGATGCTAGTTTCTTCTTCTAGTTCTCGATAAGCTGCATTTAAATAGTCTTCATCCTTATCGACTCCACCCTGAGGCATTTGCCAAAAATTTTTTTGATTATCTATTCTTTTAGCAACAAATACTTTATTGTTTTTATTTAACACAACAACTCCAACCCCACTCCTAAGAGGTAAATTTGTATTCTCTTTGGTCATTTATCCGTTTAGCAGTTTTAAAGCAAAGTTTAGCTGATTATCTGTTTCAGAATTAAATTTAAAATCTTCTGATCCCTCTATAATTTCTATATCAGGTGTTACACCTACTTCAGAAATAGATTTTCCTGAAGGCAGGTAGTATTTAGCAACTGTTAATCTAATAGCACCCCTATTTTTTAACGGAATTATTGATTGTACTGATCCTTTTCCATAGCTATTTTCTCCAAGTATAATTGCTCTTTTGTGATCTTTTAATGCACCAGCCACTATTTCAGACGCGGAAGCTGATCCATAGTTGATAAGTACAACAAGTGTTTTACCATTTGTTATATCACCCTTCTTTGCAAACCATTTCCTATTTTCTGAAACCTTACGACTTCTAGTTGACACAATTTCTCCATTTTCTAAAAAAAAGTCTGATATTTTAATAGCTTGAGTGAGTAAGCCTCCAGGATTATTCCTTAAATCTAAAATATATCCTTTTAAATTTTTATTTTTATTAAGTTTTTCAATTTTTTTTTTAATTTGTTCACTGCTATTATCGTTAAAGGAAGTTAGCCTAATGTAGCCAATGTTGTTATCAATCATTTCTGACTTAACAGATTGAACTTCAATAATTTCTCTAGTTATATTAAAGATTAAAGCTTTTTTAACACCTCTTCTTCTTACTGTTATTTCAATACTAGATCCAACAGGACCTCTCATTAAATCAACGGCCTCTGTTAATGACTTTCCTTGCACCTGATGGTCATTAATTTTTACAATATAATCACCTGCTTTTATTCCCACTTCTGAAGCTGGACTATTATCAATTGGAGAGATTACTTTTACAACTCCTGCTTCCATTCCGACTTCAATACCAAGTCCTCCAAATTCACCACTAGTTTCTGTTTGCATGTTTTCAAAACTTTCGGGCGACATATAGGCCGAATATGGGTCTAGAGATTGTAGCAATCCATTTATTGCATAATCCATACTTTTTGATTGATCTATATCATCAACATATTCTTTATTAATTTTTTCGAGGACCTCACCAAATAAATCTATTTTTTTATAGATATCTGTATTTTCAGAAAAAGCTTTTTGAAAAAAAATTGTAAAAATTATATAAAAAATTAATATTTTATTTTTCATATTTATATCATCACTTTTTCTTTAGGGATAAGTTCTGACCATATTTTTTCAAGTTCATAAAACTTCCTTTTTTCTGGATTAAAAATATGAACGATTAAATCGATTCCATCAACTAGTTTCCAATCAGAGCTTTCTTTTCCTTCTATTTTTGAATTTTTAATTCCATTAGCCTTCAATTTCTCTAATACTTGTTCTGATAAAGCCTGAATATGCCTTGATGAGGTTCCGCTTGCTATGATCATATAATCAGCCATTGAGCTTTTATTTTTAAGATCTATTGAAATTATGTCTAAAGCCTTGTTGGAGTCCAGAGTTTTTAATATGATAGTTTTAAGATCTATATTTTTGTCCATTAATTGATTTTACCTTATCAAATTTTTCTTAATTGAGAAGATGAAATATTAACTTTTTTAAAATTAATAAATTTTAAATTTTTTTCATTTATCTGTTTAAACGTGATAGATTTTAGAGATTTAGACTTATACCCTGAACGATCAAACACTAGAATATTACATTTTTCTGAAATAGACTTCCATTTATACCACTTGTGAAAGTTTATGAGGTTGTCAGCACCCATAATGAAATATATTTGAAATTTTTTATCTTTGCTTAAATACTTAATTAAATCAAAAGTTCTATTAGACTTTATTTTTTCTTCGTAAAATTTTATCTTAATAAAATCATTTTTACCTATTAATTTTTTTGCAAACAGTGTTCTACTTTTTAAGCTTGTTTGACTTTTATCTTTAAATGGATTTTTCTTAGTAATTGCCCAAATAATTTTTTTTAGTGCAAATCTTTTTTTTGCATATTTTGATATTTCTAGATGTCCTTTATGAGCAGGGTCAAACGTGCCTCCCAAAACACCAATTTTTATTTTTTGAGATTTCAATTTATTTTCGCGTTTTGCCATTGCTAACAATCTCATATTTATAAGAAATAAGTTGCCTCAAACCCACGGGGCCTCTTGGAGGAAGGGTGTTTGTTGATATGCCAACTTCTCCTCCAAAACCAAATTCACCTCCGTCAGCAAATTGGGTTGAAGTGTTATGCATAGCTATAGAACTTTTGACACCTTTTAAAAACTTTTTTGCAGTTTTTTTATTTTTTGTAATTATGGAGTCTGTATGCATAGTTCCATATTTGTTAATATGGCTGATTGCTTCTTCACAGTTTTTTACAGTCTTTACAGATATTGTTGGTGCTAGATATTCTGTGGACCAATCCTTTTCTTTTGCTGGATATAATTTTCCTCTATAATATTTTTTTAAAAAACGATCCCCATATATTTTGCAACCATTTTCTTCTAGTTTTTTTAAAACAGGATTGCAAAATTTTTTAACAATCTTTTTGTGAAGTAATACTGTCTCAGTAGCTCCACAGATACTAGTATTTCTTAATTTAGCGTTATAAATTATATCTACGGCCATCTTTAATTCAGCATCTTTATCTATATAACTATGGCAAAGACCTTCTAAATGTCCAATAATTGGTACACTTGAAAATTCCTGAACTCTTTTTATTAAATTTTTACCTCCACGGGGTATGATTAAATGAATGTAGTCTTTCATTTTTGAAAGCATAAAATCTACCATTTTTCTATCTTTAGATTTTACAATCTGTATGAAATTTTCGTTAACCTTATTTTTTTTAAGAGCCTTTCTAAATAACTTAGCTAAAATTTTATTTGTATTTATAGCTTCTGAACCACCTTTTAAAATTGCAACATTACCTGATTTAAAACATAGTGAAGCTACCTCTGATGTAACATTGGGTCTACTTTCATAGATAACTCCTATAACTCCAATAGGTATTGATACTTTATTAATTTTTAATCCATTAGGTCTACTCCATTTTTCAAGGGTGCTATCTATAGGATCTTTGAGTTTAATAATTTTATTTATAGAATTTATAATACTACTTAATTTTTCTTGATTAATAGTCAACCTATCAATCAAATTATTTTTTATTTTTTTTTTTAATGCAAATTTTATGTCTTTTGTGTTTGCTTTAAGTATAGAATTTTTTTCTTTATCTAATAATGATGCATATTTTTTTAAAACATTATTTTTTACTGTTGTATTGATCTTTTTAAGAGTTGCTTTTTTTGCGTTTTGCCCTATCAAATTCATATATCTACTCACTTTATACCTCTACCATATCATCTTTATGTATAACCTCAGATTTAGCAACATATCCTAATAATTTTTCAATTTCTTTTGAGTGGTGGCCCATAATTTTTGATATTTCATTGGAAGAAAAAGAGCTCAAGCCTCTTGCACATTCATAATTATGTTTATCTAAAATTTTTATATGATCACCTTTTTGAAATTTTCCAGATACTTTTTTTATTCCGGCAGCTAATAAGCTTTTACCATTTGAAAGTGCTTGTTTTGCACCATCGTCAATTATTAGCTCACCCTTAGGTGAGATTGAGCTAATTATCCATTTTTTTCTTGCATCTAATTTAGATATTTTAGGCAAAAACCATGTGCAGTTATTTTTGTCCATTATCTTTTTAATTGGTCTGGTTAACAAACCATTTGCTATTGCCATTTTACATCCTGATAATTGACAAATTTTTGCTGCATCAATTTTAGTTTTCATACCACCTGTACCATGCTCACTAATACTTTTTGTTGCAATTTTTTCTATGTCTTTATCTATGTTTTTTATTTCTTTCAATAATCTTGCGTCTTTATGAATTTTGGGATTTTGAGTATAAAGGCCATCAACATCAGAAAGTAATATTAATGAGTCAGCGCCAGATATTTGAGCAACACGCGAAGCTAACCTATCGTTATCTCCGTATTTGATTTCAGATGTTGCTATGCTGTCATTTTCATTAACTATTGGAATAAAGCCTAACTGAAATAAATTTTCAAAAGTTCTTTTTGCATTAAGAGCCCTTCTTCTTTGTTCGGTATCCTCAAGTGTAAGCAGTATTTGAGAGATATTAATTTTAGACTTAACAAAAGTTTTAGAAAAAAAATTCATGAGTTCAATCTGTCCTATTGAGGCTATTGCCTGACTTTTATCAAGTTTAAGATTTTTTTTACTAAGATTTAATTTTTTACAACCCATCGCAATTGCACCTGAGCTGACAATGATAACTTTTTTATTTTGACTTATTAAAACTTTGATATCCTTAGCAAACTCAGAAAGCCATTTTTTTCTAATCTTTTTATTTTCATCAATTAATAATGATGAACCTATTTTAATTACAATTATTTTGGAATTATTAAGATACATATGAAAGTAGTTTTGCTTTGATTTTAGAGATAGAAGATTTTTCTAATGTTGAAAGACTTATGACTTCAGAGTTTTTGTTTTTAGAAAAATTTTTTATTATTTCTTTCACTTTTTTTTCATCCAATAAATCGCTTTTATTTAGTACTATAATTTCTCTTTTTTTAAGAAGTTCTTTACTGTAGCTTCCAAGTTCATTTTTAACTTGTTGATATGTAATTTCAAGGTCCTCATTAGTGATATCAATCAAATGCATTAGAGTTTTACATCTTTCAACGTGTTTTAAGAATTGAATTCCAAGACCTACACCTTCATGTGCACCTTCTACTAACCCAGGTATATCTGCTAGCGTTATTTCTTTATTATCATAGCTAGCAACACCAAGATTTGGGTTTAATGTTGTAAATTTATAATTTGCTATTTTGGGTGCAGCATTAGTAATAGCTGCTAATAAACTTGATTTACCAGCATTAGGTAATCCTACTATGCCAACATCTGCAATAGTTTTTAATTGTAACCATATTATATATTCTTCTCCAATCGTACCTTTTGTAAATTTTTTTGGTGCTCTATTGGTTGAACTTTTAAATCTAGTGTTTCCTAGTCCACCTTTTCCACCGTTCGCAACAACAAATTCTTCTCCTTCTTTTTTAAAATCATAAATTAGTGTTTTATTATCTTCTTCAAAAACTTGAGTACCAATTGGAACTTTTAAAAATAAATCATCTCCTCCACGCCCAGTACGATTTTGCCCAGATCCATTTTCACCTCTCTCTGCTTTGTGGTGTTGTTGAAATCTATAATCGATAAGAGTGTTTAAATTTCTTTCTGATCTTAAAAGTATTGAGCCACCCTTGCCACCATCTCCACCATCAGGTCCACCGTATTCAATAAACTTTTCTCTACGGAAACTTGGAGATCCATGTCCTCCACTACCAGCTTTTACATAAATTTTAACTTGATCAAGAAACTTCATAATACAACTCTTAGTTTTTAGTTGTACTACTAATTGGGTTTTACTGAAACGAATGTTCTGTCTGATTTGCCTTTTTTAAATACCACTTTTCCCTCAACAACAGAAAAAATTGAATGGTCTTTACCCATTCCAACGTTTTCACCAGGAAAAATTTTCGTTCCTCGTTGTCTAACAATTATATTTCCAGGAATTACTATTTGACCACCGTACTTTTTAACACCAAGTCTACGACCAGCACTATCTCTTCCATTTCTTGAAGACCCACCTGCTTTTTTTGTTGCCATAATTTACCTAATTTATTTACTGGCTACTTTAGCCTCTATTTTTTTATTTTCTACTTTAGTTTTAGCCTTTGCATCTACTTTTTCAATTTTTTTACTTTGTTTCACTATTTTTTCAGCTTCAGATAAAACCTTTCCATCTTTGGAAAAAATTTTGCTAATTCTTATTAAAGAATATTGCTGTCTATGACCATTTTTTCTTCTTGAGTTCTGTCTTCTTCTTTTTTTGAAAATTAATATTGTTCTATTTTTTCCATTTTCAATAAGGTTAGCTTCAACCTTAGCACCTTCAACCATTGGAGATCCAACTTCTATAGTCTTATCATCTCCATAAGCTAGAATTTCTTTAAATTCGACTTTAGTTTCTTTTTTTGAGCTCTCTAATCTTTCAATTTTAAGAATCTCACCAGCTTTTACTTTGTACTGTTTTCCACCTGTTTGTATTATTGCGTATGACATTATATTTCTTATTTTTATAACCAGCAATATAGTCGGGAGCCTATTATAGTCAAGCTAGAATAAGTTAGAAATTATCCTTTAAATCTCTCAATTTTGAAAACGATTCTACATTGTCTGACTTAAGAAAAATATTACACTCTAATTCATCTTTAATAGTAGAAGGAATGGTAGGTAAGCCATTTTTTAATTTCAATTTTATATCATTTATTTTAGCCTTGATATGTTTATTATTAACATCATGTGCTATGCAAAATTTTGAATTTTGTTTTGTATATTCATGACCACAATAAACTTTTGTATTTTTTGGCAGTTTTTTTAGTTTCATTAATGAATTAAACATCTGAGAATATGTTCCTTCAAATATTTTACCACAACCTAATGAAAAAAGAGTATCACCAGTAAAGATAGATTCTTCTTTGTAAAAATAAAAACATATATGTCCCAAGGTGTGTCCTGGAACATGAATTATTTTAGCTTCAAAATTTTCATATATCCAATTTTCTTGGTCATCAACTAGTATGTCTATTTCAGGAATTCTTTTTTTATCATCTTTATATCCTACAACACTTGCTCCATATTTCTCTTTTAATTTTTGATTTCCACCCACATGATCATAATGATGGTGTGTGTTTAGAATAAATTTTAATTTAATATTATTATTTTCTAAAAATTCGATTACAGGGTCAGCTTCGCTAGGGTCAACTACACAAGCAACATTTTTTTCTTCATCTATTATTAAATATGAATAGTTATCTTGTAGGCAAGGGATTATTTCAATTTTCATTTATTTTTCTATTAAAAAAATACCTAAAACAGAAGATAAATTTTTTATATATAAGTTTGAGTCATAGATTAAAGATGATCTAAAACTTTTTACAGCTATTGATTTATACAATGTTATTTCTTTACTCTTACAATAATCATAAAAATCTTTAATTGTGCACAGATGTATATTAGGAGTATTGTACCATTTATCAGGAAGTGTCCCTGTAATTGGCATTGTTCCTTTGACCATAAGATAAAGTCTTATTTTCCAATATCCAAAATTTGGTATAGTTACTATTGCTTTTTTCCCAACTCTTAATAATTCATTAATAACAATTTCTGGGTTTAAAAAAGCTTGTAAAGTTTGACTTAAAATAACATAGTCAAAGGACTTATCTGGAAATTGTGACAAGTCTTTTTCAGCATCGCCCTCAATTACAGTTAAGCCTTTTTCCACACACTTTTGAATTTTATTTTTTGATATTTCAATTCCTCTAATATCTATTTTTCTATTTTTTTGTAAAAATTCCATCAAGATACCATCTCCACACCCAACATCTAAAACTCTTGTTTCTTTTTCTATTAAGTCAGCAATAATTTTAAATTCAGGTTTCATAATGAAATTTCATATAGGATGTGTTAATAAAGTTTTTTAAAGTATTTAAAAATTCTGGAACATCTAGAAGAAATGAGTCGTGACCTTTATCTGACTCAATTTCGATAAAACCAACATCAGCTCCTATAGCATTTAAGGCGATAACAATTTCTTTATTTTCAGAAGTTGGATAAAGCCAATCTGAAGTAAAAGATATAACAAGAAATTTAGTTTTAGTTTTTTCAAATGCTTTCGACAAGTTTCCACCATGTTCTTTAATTAAATCAAAATAATCCATAGCTCTGGTAATATAGAGATAACTATTAGCATCAAACCTATCAACAAAAACAGACCCTTGGTGCCTTAAGTAGCTCTCTATTTGAAAATCTGCATCAAAACTAAATTTTAAATCATCTCTCTCTTGCAACTTTCTTCCAAATTTTTCTTGTAAGCCATTTTTTGATAAATAGGTTATATGTGCAGCCATTCTAGCAACAGACAAACCTTTGTCTGGATTTTTATTTTGATTTGAATAATCTCCATTTAACCAATTTGCATCAGCCATAATTGATTGTCTGCCAAGTTCATTTAATGCAATATTTTGTGCAGAATGACTTGCCGTACATGCAATTGGGATCGCTATCTTTGCTTTGTTAGGAAAATTACTTACAAATTGAAGAACTTGCATTCCACCCATTGAACCACCTATAACAGCAAATAATTTTTCAATTTCAAAAAAATCTAAAAGATTAAACTGAGCATTAACCATGTCGTTTATTGTGATGACAGGAAAATTGGTTCCATATATTTTTTTAGTTTCAGAATTAGTATTGCTTGGTCCAAAAGACCCCATACATCCTCCAATCACATTTGCACAAATAACAAAATATTTATCAGTATCTATTGCTTTGCCAGAACCTACAGCGTAAGACCACCAACCATCTTTTTTAGTTAGTGGATTTTTACCAGAAACAAATTGATCTCCAGTTAGAGCATGAAATACTAAAATAGCGTTATCTTTTTTTGTATTAAGAACTCCATAAGTTTCATATGCTAGATGATAGTCTTTAATGGTTTGACCACAATCCAGTTTTAATGGATTCTTTATTGTTAGATTTTTTAAATTTATATTTTTATTCATAAATAATGGCTAAATTTGAATTGTGAGGCAAAAAAACTTATTTAGCGGTTTTTTTTAAGCGCTCGCAATTCAGTTAAATCAGCGCATATTTTTTGTACTAGATAGTATTTCTTATGTCAATTTTTAAAAAATTACTTATTCTGTATAAAAATTTAATATTTTATTTATAAGATTAGCAAATGACAGTTCCAAAGTTCAAAACATTTAGAATAGAAGCTTATAAACCTGGTAAATCAAATATAGGCAGAATTAAAAAAGCCACCAAACTGTCAGCTAACGAATCTGCTCTGGGTGTAAGCACTAAAGTAAAAAAAGTTTTAAATAGTAAAAATTCTATTTTATCCAAGTATCCAGATAGTAAAGCTAAAATTTTAAGAAAAGAAATTTCAAAAAGATTTAATTGTGATTTCAATAAGATTATTTGTGGGGCTGGTTCTGATGAGATAATTCAGATGATTTGTCAATTGTATCTAAATCCATCAGATGAAGTAATTGTTCCACAGCATAGTTTTTTAATGTATAGAATTTATGCAAAAATTATTGGCGCTAAAGTTATTTTTTCAAAAGAAAAAAACTTTAAAGTTTCAGTATCAGAAATAATTAAAAAAGTTACAAAAAAAACAAAATTAGTTTTCATTGCGAACCCTAATAATCCAACAGGAACATATTTGAATAAAAAAGAATTATTAGAATTAAGAAAAAAATTAAATGAAAATATTTTATTAGTTTTAGATGATGCGTATTTTGAATATATGGTAAATAAAGATTATAGATCTGGTCTTAACTTATTTAGAAATAAAGATAATGTAATTACTATAAGAACATTTTCTAAAATTTATGGTTTAGCTTCTTTGAGAGTTGGTTGGGGTTATGGTTCAAAAAAAATTATTGATGCAATGAATTTAATTAAACCGCCTTTTAATGTTAATCAAATTGCACAAATTGCAGCAACAGAAGCTTTAAAAGATAGAAATTTTATTAAAAGGTCCGTAGTTCATAATACGATAGCAGCAAATAAGATTAAAAAGTTTTTAGAAAATTATGATATTTATTCAAATGATGTAACAGCAAATTTTTTATTTCTTAATTTTGATAAATGTAAATTTCCTGCTAATTATATATTTAAAAAACTTCAATTAAAAAAAATTATTTTAAGATCAACAAGAGAAGGATATAATATTAAGAATAAATTAAGATTAACAATTGGATCTAATAAAGAAAATAATAAATTTATGAAAGCAATTAGTACTATATTTAATTAATAATGAAAAATATTTTAATATTAGGATGTGGGTTGTTAGGATCTTCTTTATTAAGAAGAATAAATAAAAAAAAAATAGCAAAAAAAATTTATATTTATGAAAAATCTAAAAGTAATATTCTAAAGATAAAAAAACTAAAACTTCCTGGAATAGTTGTTAATAAATTGCAAGAAGGTGTTATCAACGCAGATTTAATTATTTTATGCACACCAATGAGTGAATACAAAAATCTTATTCAAAAAATGAATAGATTTTTATCACCAAAAACTATAATTACAGATATTGGTTCATCAAAATTAGAATCTTCAAGAATTATTAAAAAATTTTTAAAAAAAGACATTTTATGGATTTCAAGTCATCCAATTACTGGATCAGAAGTTAGTGGACCAGAACATGGAAAACAGAACTTATTTGAAAATAAATGGTGTATTCTAATAAAAGAGAAAAAAACAAAAAAAAATCATTTAATTTACTTAAATAAATTTTGGCAAAAAATTGGTTCAAAAGTTGTATCAATGACAGCCAAAAAGCACGATAAGATTTTCTCAATGACAAGTCATTTACCTCACTTAATAGCCTATAACTTAGTAAAATCTGCACAAGATTTTGAACAAAAACAAAAATATGATTTAATTAAATTTAGTGCTGGTGGTTTAAGAGATTTTTCAAGAATAGCAGCATCTAATGAAATAATGTGGAGAGATATATTCTTTAATAATAAACAGAACATGGAGATAGCTATTGATTTGTTTATTAAAAATTTAAATTCTTTTAAAAAAGATATTAACTCAAAAAATAATAAATCAATTTTAAAAAAACTGATTCAAACTAAAAAAGTACGATCAAAAATTATTAAACTAAAACAAGATATTAATAAGCCAGATTTTGGTAGAAATTAATATTTTATAGTAGAGATTTTTTTTACTTGAAGCTTAGCTGTTTTTTTAATTCTATCAATCGTTTTTGTTATAGGCATGATTAAAACCTTTTTTTCAGGGCCATAGGCATGTATCAATTTTTTAGAATTAATACAAATAGCAACATGACCTTTCCAAAATATAACATCACCCTTTCTAAATATTTTTCTTCTAACACTTTTTGGTGAATATTTTACTTGGTCTTTTGTGTCTCTAGGATAAAATTTGTTATTATAATAAAAAAATAATTGTAATATAGCTGAACAATCTATCCCCTTATATGTTTTTCCACCCCACACATATTTAGTTCTTAGAAATATGCTAAATATTTTTATAAAATTTAATTCTTTATGATTAATTTTTTGGATATCTTTTTTTTTAATCCATTTATTTTTTTCAAATTCAATAAAATTCTTATTTTTTCTAATTATTGAAATTTTTGAGCCAAAGGGTAAAAAGTTTTTTTTAATTACATATTTATTATAAATAAGAGTTTTCAAAACATAAACTTTATGTGTAGGCTTATAATTTTTTATATAATTTTTATTTTGAATGTAACCAACATAATTATCAAAGGATATTTTTATTTTTATCCAATCTTTATTTTTAGACAAGATTCTAAATTTTTCACCATATAAAATCTGAGAGGAAACTTCTGATAATTTTGAAGGACTCTTATAAATGTTTGCAAATTGATTTATAAAAAAAAAATTATTTTTCACGTAATTTTAATTTATCTTTAATAAACCATAAACAAATTAATGATGGTATTACCATTAGTGCTGTTAATATAAAAAATATTGCCCAGGGGTTTTCAAAACTAGGAATAGAGATTGATCCAAAATTAATAAATTTATATTTTAAATTTATGATTGCTCCATTTTCTAAAGAGTCAACTAGAGCCCCTGAAGATGAGGCCATTATTGTTCTTCCTGCGGTACCAATTGATGCAAGCAGAGCGTATTGAGTGGCGGTATAGGTTCTATCTACGAGCAATGAAATAAAGGCAACAAAAGCGACTGTTGCAAAGGCTGCTGCAATATCATCGGCTATCACTGCAAATGCAAAAAGTAATTCAGATTTTTCGGATATGGCTAAAATAGAAAATAGAAGATTGGTAGTAGCCATTAGTATTCCAGCAACAAACATTGTTTTTATTGTTCCAGACCTAATAGCAAGCAACCCACCCAATAAAGTAAAAATAACAGTTGTAACCCATCCTAAAGTTTTTGAATAAATTGCAATATCACCTTTAGAAAAACCCATTTCTTTGTAAAAAACTACAGACATACGACCAAGGAATGCTTCACCTATTTTAAATAAAAAAACAAAAGTTAAGATTCCCACAGCAATAGAGAATCCATTTTTTCTAAAGAAGCTTATTATTGGTCCACCCAAAGTACCACTTATCCAAGCTGCTATTGTTGAAAAAATATTTTTTGAACCAAGTTTACTTCTTATAAGCTCATCAGTTTCTTCTTGCTTTAGTTGTCTATCAGTAGAATTTTGTTCATGAACAAACATTAAGCCTATATTCATTAAAATAACGACAATACCTAAAATTAAAAAGGTCATCTGCCAATAATTAGAAATACCAATATTTTCAAAATATTCTGCTGTAAATAAAGCTATTACACCACCTAATTTATATCCACTCCACCATCCAACAACAGCAATAGCAGCACCAGCAGCCATTGATTTGCTTTCATTTTCACCTATTTGTTCAATCCTTAAGGCATCGACAGTAATATCTTGTGTTGCAGAAGCTATAGCAATAATTAAACCAACTGTAATTAATAGTGCAAGATTTTCGGTAGGATTAATAAAGCTCCAAGTAACAAGACAAACTAAAATCACAATTTGCATTAAAACTATCCAGCCTCTTCTGTGTCCAAGTTTTTTTGTTAAGTATGGTATTTGGAGTCTGTCTATAAGTGGTGCCCACAAATAGTTAAAAGCATAAACAGCAAATATTAAACCTGCCCAACCTATTGTTGATCTACTTAAACCTTCTTCCTTAAGCCACAAACTTAAACTGCTTCCAATTAACACCCATGGGAAACCAGAGATTGCACCCAATAATAATATTCTAAGCATTCTTCTATCAAAGTAGATAGAAAAAGTTTCCGATAGGGTTTGCTTTTTAATCTCAATCATAATTAATTTCTCCAAAAAGAGGGAAGAAACAAAACTAGTATAGCAAATAACTCTAATCTACCCAATATCATTCCAATAGAGAGAATCCATTTAGATGTCTCTGGTAAGCTAGCAAAATTACCACTAGGGCCAATTGTACTACCTAGACCAGGTCCAACATTTGAAATTGATGTTGCGGCACCTGAAATTGAAGTAACAAAATCAAGACCACTTAGTGATAAAAAAGCAGTTATCACGAAAAATATAACCAAATAAAGGAAAATAAAGGAGATAATAGAAGCCATAAATTTATCATCCACAGTATTTTTGTCATACTTAATTAAAAAAATTCCTTTTGGATAAATAATTTTTTTTAGTTGAGTTACTATAAAAAAATATAAAATTTGAATTCTAAAAATTTTAATTCCACATGTTGTTGACCCTGCACACCCACCAATAAACATAAGTGCTAAAAAAAAAATTAAAGGAAAATTTCCCCATCCATCAAATTCACCAGTCACAAAACCTGTACCAGTTAAAATAGATATTACATTAAAAAAAATTGATCTTAAGTTAATTTCTGAAAAGTCTTTATTTTGAAAAAGTAAATAAATAAAAAGTAAAATAACTGAAAATATTATAATCTTAATAAAAGATCTAATTTGTACATCTGAAAAAAATATTTTTTTATTACCATTTAAAAACTTTATATAAGCTATAAAGGGTAAGCTACCTAATATAATAAAAATCATTGAAGATATTTCAATTGGTAGACTATTGAAATGTCCTATTGATTTATTATAATTCGAAAACCCCCCAGTAGCTATTGTAGTCATAGAGTGCGTTATACTATCAAAGATACTCATACCAAAAAATTTGTATGTAGATGCGCAAAGTGTTGTCAAAACTAAATAGACATAAATTAATCTCAAAGCTATTTCTTTTGATTTTGGTAACAATTTTTCAGATGAGTCATTACTAGAAATTTTAAAAAGTTGCATTCCTCCTACGTTCATTATTGGCATTAAAGTTATTGCCATTACAATTATACCTATTCCCCCAAGCCATTGAAGCATAGCCCTCCATAAAAGAATTGATTTTGGAGCAATTTCCAAATTTGATATTATGGTTGATCCAGTAGTAGTAATACCTGACATACTTTCAAAAAAAGAATCTGTAATTGATAATTCAAGACTTGAAAAAATAAATGGTAAGGATCCAAATATTGCAATGCTCAACCAGGAAAGTGCAGTTAATAAAAAAGCTTGTTGTAGATTAAGCTTTTTATCATGATTTAAATTTGATAAGAAAAATAGAACACCAAATATTATTGAAATTATAGACGCACCAATAAAAGAAGAGTCTATTTCTGAGTATATAACTTGAGTTAAAATTGGAATCACCATCGATATTCCAAGAATAATTTGCAAAATACCTAAGGTAAAAAAAACAGTTTTATAATTAGTCATTTTGAAAGAACATTATTTTATGGTAAATAAATTTCAACTCTATAAGAATTAATAAAAACACCATATATTAGATATTTGTTATTATAAAAGTGATTGAAAAAGATAATTTAAATAAGACTAGCGCCTGGCCCTTTGTTGAGGCTAAAAAAATGTTGCGTGAAAGAAAATCTTTCATTGAAAAAAAAGGTAAAATAATCTTACAAACAGGATATGGACCAAGTGGATTACCGCATATCGGAACATTTGGTGAAGTTGCCAGAACTTCAATGATGGTAAATGCACTAAAGCAACTTACAGATTTACCAATGGAAATTATTACGTTTTCAGATGACATGGATGGTCTAAGAAAGGTTCCAGAAAATGTTCCTAATCAGGAATTATTGAATAAAAATCTTCACAAACCATTAACTAAAGTGCCAGATCCATTTAAAAAATTTAATAGTTTTGGAGAGCATAATAATGAAATGCTTAAAAACTTTTTAAATAAATTTAATTTTATATATAACTTTAAAAGCTCTAGTGAACTTTATAAAGGTGGTATTTTTAATTCTACACTAAAAATTATCTTAGAAAACTATCAAGAAATCATGAATATAATTCTGCCTACACTTGGTAAAGAACGTCAAAAAACCTACAGTCCATTCTTACCTATATGCCCAGAGACAGGTGTGGTTTTAGAAATCCCTGTTTTAGAAATTATAAAAGAAAAGTCTAAAATCATATTTGATAATAACGGAAAAAAACTAGAAAGAAGTATTTTAGATGGCCAATGCAAACTTCAATGGAAAGTTGACTGGGCGATGAGATGGTATGCACTTGATATCGATTTTGAAATGTATGGAAAAGACTTAATTGAAAGTGCAATCTTGTCTTCAAGAATAGTAAAATTAATTGGAAAAACAAACCCTTCTGGCTTTGCTTATGAGCTTTTTTTAGATGAAAAAGGAGAAAAGATTTCAAAATCAAAAGGTAATGGAATTACTATTGATCAATGGTTAGAATATGCATCTCCCGAAAGTTTATCTTTGTATATGTACCAAAACCCTAAAAGAGCAAAAAAATTGTATAAAGAAATTGTGCCAAAAACTGTAGATGAATATTTAGATTTTATTGAAAAAGCAAAGACTCAAAATGAATTACAGCTATTAATGAATCCTGCCTGGCATGTTCATAATGGAAATATTCCTAAAGAAGAAATAATTATGAGTTTTTCAATGCTTTTAAATTTAGTAGAGGCAAGTAATGCAGATAGTAAAGAGTTGCTCTGGAAATTTGTAAAAAAGTACAAAAAAAATATTTCTGAAAAAGATCACCCAATTTTTGATAGTTTAATTGGCTACGCGATTAAATATTTTAATGATGTAATTAAATTAAAGAAAAAATACAAAGAGCCAAATAGAGACGAAAAAGTAGCCCTAGAGGCTTTAATAAAAGCCCTTGATAAATGTAATGATCAAATGATGCCTGAGGATATTCAAACTTTGATTTATTCAACAGGTAAAGAAAATGGATATTCTGAAAATTTAAGAGATTGGTTTAGGTTAATTTATGAGGTAGTTTTTGGAGATGAAAATGGTCCAAGAATGGGATTTTTTATAAGCTTTTTTGGAGTTGATGAAACTAAGAAATTAATAAAAGAAAAAATAAAATAATGTTTTCAAAATTCAGACCTTTAATTTTTAAAATTGATCCTGAAGTAGCTCATAATTTAGCAATCAAATCTTTAAAATTAAATTTAGCACTAAATTTATTTGATGAAAATAAGGATAATCCAATGTTTGAATCTAGTTTGTTTGGGAAAAAAATAGATAACCCAATTGGTATCGCTGCTGGTTTTGATAAAAATGCTGAAGTTTATAATTCTTTGTTTAGACTCGGATTTGGATTTGTTGAAGTGGGAACGGTCACTCCTTTCAAGCAGTATGGCAACCCAAAACCTAGAATATTTCGTTTAGTTAAAGATCAAGCACTTATTAACAGATTGGGATTTAACAATTTAGGTGCTGAAAATATTAGTGCTAGAATTAGATCTAATCCAAGCAAAGGCTTATTGGGAATCAATATTGGACCCAATAAAAATAGTGAAAATCGTTTAAACGATTATTTAATTGGACTTAGAAATTTTCATGACATTGCAAGCTATATCACTATTAACATTTCCTCTCCTAATACTGAAAACTTAAGGAATTTTCATGATGAAACTAAATTTGATGAATTAATTAATTCTATTAAAGAAGAAAGAGATAAACTAAAATCTAAAATACCTATAGTAGTAAAAATTTCACCAGATATTTCAAATGAACAAACTGAACTAATAAGTGAGGTACTATTAAAACACAATGTGAGTGCAATAATTGTTTCAAATACTACAACAATTAATAGAGAGAATTTAAAAGATATAACAGGACATCAAAAAGGAGGTCTGTCAGGAAAACCTTTGGAGGAGGTGTCTAACAAATTAATAAGCAAATTTCATAAATTATTGAAAGGTAAAATTGAAATTATAGGTGTAGGTGGAGTAGACTCAGGAGAAAGTGCATATAAAAAATTTTTATCTGGAGCTAGTTTTGTTCAATTATATACAGGTATGGTTTTTCAGGGACCTAGTATTGTAAAGAAAATAAAAAAAGAGCTTAAAGAAATATTAATTAATCAAGGTGTTAAGAATTTTAAAGAAATAATAGGCAAGAATCCCACTAATTAACTCTAATAAACTTGACGAGATCATTATCACATCTTATATAGTCACTAAATATTATGTCAAAAAAATGTGAATTAACTGGTAAAATTCCTATGAAAGGTCATAACGTTAGTCATGCTAACAATAAGACCAAAAGAAGATTCTTACCTAATTTAAAAAAAGTTAAATTTACAAGTGATCTTTTAAAAAGAAGCTTAAAATTAACGGTTAGTAATGCTGGTGTTAGATCAGTTGATAAAAAAGGAACTTTTGATCAATTTTTAAAAACTGTAAAAAATAAAGACATATCTCCGAGATTAAAAAAATTAAAAAAAAGCTTATTAATAAAATCACCTTTTAAAAAAATATCTTCAGTTAAATCAGTTTAATGAATAAATTATTTATTTCACTCTCATTTATAATGGGTGTTGTGGTCTTATCTTCAAATTATTTAGTTCAATTTCCAATTAAATATTACAGATTAGAAGAAGTATTAACTTATGGAGCATTTAGCTATCCAATCGCATTTTTAATCACAGACTTAACAAATAGATCGTATGGAAAAATAGTTGCAAGAAAAGTTGTTTATGTGGGTTTTATTATTGGTATTACATTTACTCTATTCTTTTCAACAAATTATGCAGATTTAATTTCAGTTAGGATTGCTATTGGATCAGGCACAGCTTTTATGATTGCACAATTATTAGATGTTCAAATTTTTGATAAATTAAGAAAAAAAAAATGGTTTGTTGCACCATTAACATCTTCTTTAACTGGCTCTACAGTTGATACTTTTTTATTTTTCTCAATTTCGTTCTACGGAACAGGAATTCCATGGATAACTTTATCTTTGGGTGATTTGGCAGTCAAAGTTATTGTAGCTATATTGATGCTAATACCTTTCCGGTTATTATTGTCAACTTTTAAAGCTGCAAAAGTTTAGTATAAAAACTTATAAGATAAAATTTTGTACGCTAGTTTTGCCACCAAGAAATTATAGGAATTAAATCCTTTGATAGGAGATAGTTCATTTATATCTGCCCCAACAATATTAGAATTTTTACAAGCAATTTTGATAATATTTAACGTTTCATCCCACAACAATCCCCCGGGCTCTGGTGTTCCTGTTGCAGGCATAATACTTGAGTCTAATCCATCAACATCAAAGGTTAAGTAAACTGTTTTATTTTTTATCAATTTTTTAAATTTATTTAAGTTCCATTTGGCTTTGTCTTTAGCCCAAAAAATTTTAATTCTTGATGAATTTTTTTTTAAAAAGGGCATTTCACTCTTAGAAATATTCCTTACACCAAATGAAATAACGGATACATTTTTATGATCTAAGCATCGTTTGATTGCTGAGGCATGAGAAAATTTTTCACCATTATAGCTTTCCCTTAAATCTGCATGAGCATCAAAATGTAATAAGCAGATTTTTTTATGTTTTTTTACAAATGGAGCAATACATCCAGGTGTAATTGAGTGTTCGCCGCCAAACGTAATGGGAAAAAGTTTTTTATCTAAAATTTCCTTATTAATACTAGACATTTTTTTAAGAGCTTTTTTTATATTTTTGTCAATTTTAAATGGTTTTAATGTTTTAATTCCAATTTTTTTATATGGTTCACAATTTAACTCTTCATCATATAATTCTACTTGATGAGAAGCTTTAATAATTTCTTTTGGACCATTACATGTTCCACCACCATAACTTACTGTTTTTTCTAAACCAAAAGGAATGACTACTACTTTTTCTTTAAAATTGACATTGTTGTCAATTCCAAGAAATCCATTTTTATTAGAAAGATATTTCAATTTTTTATCCAAAAATTTTTGAGAAATTTTTTCTATCTCTCTTTTTCCATTCACCTTTATGGTAGGCGTCACTAGCAATTAAGGGTAAAACACTAGTAGCCTCTGCAAAAACCATTTGTTCTTTTGTTATATCTACCTTACCCCAAGAACTTGCTTCTTTTAAAGTCGAGCTACTACAAGCACCATCTCTAGAGTCAGCAACAGTAATTTGTACTGCATACTTGTGCATCTCAACTTCCTTACCTAATAGTTCAGCACAAATAACCGTATCCTGTACAAAATTTTTTGGAACACCACCTCCGATCATAAAAAGCCCAGATCCCTTTGATTTTATTTTTATTTCAGTTAACTCACGAAATTCTCTAATCGAGTCTATTGTCATATGCTTTTTAGGATTTTTTTCTTGGTGAATAACCAAACCAAATCCAGCACTAGAGTCAGTAAAGGCTGGACAAAATATAGGAACATTATATTCATATGCCGTTTCAATTAAAGAATCTTTTTTTTTAGAATTTTTTTTAAGATATTTGCCCATTTCTTTAATAAACTCCCTGGAAGTATAACTTCTTGGTTCTAAACCATCAGCTATTTCACATATTCTTTTATCACACTCTTGCAATTCATCTTCGTCAATATATGTGTCATAAATTCTATCAATATAGTTTTTTCTTAACTCTGTATCATCTTGAAATTGTGAGCCTTGGTAGTGCTTAAAGCCTAGAGCTTCGAAAAAATCCATATCTACAATAGAAGCTCCAGTAGCAACAATTGCATCTACCATATTATATTTAACTAGATCTTTATAGATACTCATACAGCCAGCCGCTGATGTCGATCCCGCAATTGTTAAAAATATAGTACAGTTTTTATCTTTGATCATTTCATTAAATATATCTGCTGCATTGGCAGTTTCTCTAGAAACAAAAGACATTTTTTTCATTGATGAAATAATTTTTCTAGAATCAAATGATGTAATGTCAATATGCTCAACTGGATTTTTTAAGAAGTCTTTTTTGATATTATGACCTAAATTTTTATTTTCTGACATTAAGCAACTAATACAGCTTTATTAATATCTTTGCCATACATAGATATAATTGGGTTATCCTCAACTTCATAAATTTCATTTGAATAAAAACCATTAAATTGAGTTCTAAAAGTTAGACCGTACGCACCTAACTGTCCAAGTTCTACATAATCATTTTCTTTAATATTGTTAGGTAGCAAGAATGGGCCCTTCATATAATCCATACTATCACATGTTGGTCCTTGAAAATTAAACGCAGTTAATTTTTTAGAAATCATTTTTCCATTTTTAATTAAACGTGCAGGAAAAACGATATTAGGAGTGCCAGCATCGAACAGCGATCCATAAGTTCCATCATTAATATACAATTTTTGTTTTTTTCTTAAATTTACCCTTACTATAGTAGAGCCACTTTCAGCAACAAGTGCCCTTCCAGGTTCACAGATAACTTCGGGTAATTTTTCTAATTTTAGATTTTCTAAACTTTTTTTTATCTCCTCGAAGTAATTGTCTAATGATTGTGGAACTAAGTCAGGATATATTGCTGGAAAACCTCCACCAACATTAATGAAATCAGGTAAAATTTTTGTTCTTTTAATTATATTTCCTATTTCTGTTATTCCTTTTGCATAAGAAATTGGATGCATACATTGCGATCCTACATGAAAACTTAAGCCAATTTTTTTTGCATATTGTTTTGTTAGTCTTAATAATGCAGATGCCTCAGAAGCCAGTGCACCAAATTTTTTCGACAAATCTATTTCAGCGTGTTCGTTTGAAACAGAAACTCTTACAAACAGCTCTAAATCTTTAGCATGATTAGTGGAATCTATAATTTTAATAAGCTCATCTTTTGTATCTAGTGAGTATGATTTTACATCATATTTAAAATAAGCTTCTTTTATGCTCTCTCTACTTTTGACAGTATGCATATATGAGCATTTAGATTCAGGACTTATTTTTCTTATATCTTCAATTTCTTTAATTGATGCCACATCAAAGTTTTTAATTCCACTTTCAACTAAAGTTTTCAAAACAACTGGATGGGGATTTGTTTTTACGGCATAGAGTATCTTGCCTGGAAATTTATTTTGAAAATTTTTCGACGCAACATGTATCGATTTTTTTCTGATACAATAAACTGGTTTTTCCGGTTTAAGTTGACTTATAAGCTCGTCAACTGTTTTAAATTTTTGCATTTCATACGACCCTAAAAAAAATTTAATAAAAAAAAGTTTTAATAATGTTTAAAAAACTTTATATAGGCGGAGAATTAAGCCCTAAGTTAATTAATGTAAAGTAAATAATAGGTGTTGAAATAGTTTAATTAGCCACCATATAAGATCTATGGAAAAATTAAATGATCTGAAAAAACTCACTGATTTCGACAATAAATCCTTGTTAATTGTTGATGATGACAATCCATTTAGAGAAAGATTAGCTAGAGCTATGGAAAAGAAAGGATTCGAGGTTTTTCAAGCTGAGAGTGTACAAAAAGGAATTCAATCCGTTAAAGATAAAAAACCTGGTTTTGCTGTTGTTGATCTAAGATTAGCTGATGGGAATGGGCTTGAGGTGGTTAAACAGATACAAATATCAAATTCTACCAGTAGAATAATTATGTTAACTGGATACGGAAATATACCAACCGCTGTAGCTGCAATAAAAGAAGGAGCGATAGATTATTTAGCAAAACCTGCTGATGCTGATGACGTAGAAAAAGCTTTATTAGCAGATCCAGAGAAGAAAGCTCAACCGCCTGAAAATCCAATGTCAGCAGATAGAGTTAAATGGGAACATATTCATAGAGTTTTTGAATTATGTAATAGAAATGTTTCTGAAACTGCTAGAAGACTTAAGATGCACCGAAGAACTTTACAAAGAATATTATCTAAAAGATCACCTAGATAAACTTTCTAAACTTATAAATTTTTTTAGTTAATAAAGTTAATAAACAAATTTTAAACAGCTCAGCTAATAAAAAAGGATAAACACCTAATTGAAAGATTGGCTTTTCCCATCCAATTAAGCTTCCTAACCAAAAAACTCCCAATATATAAATTGTTGCAACTGAAATCATAAGTTTAATAAAAATTAAAAAAATATTACTTTTTAAATCTAGATAGCCTGCAAGAAATACAGCTGTTAAAAATCCTATTAAATAACCCATTGTTGGTCCAGTAAAATAAACTAACCCAATGCCTTTTTCAGGTGAATTGGAAAACACTGGAGCACCCATTATACCTTCGAGTAAATAAACTGCTACTATTGACAGTCCCAATTTATAACCAAATGCTATTCCAAAAAACAACACCATAAATGTTTGCATTGTCATAGGCACAGGATAAAAAGGAATTTTTAGTTTTGCAGAAACAGTTAAAGCTATTGTGCCAATAAAAATTATAATAAATGATTTTAAAATTTTTTGAATTGAATATGTTTTTAGAATTTCCATTACAATAAATTTACTATTTATCAGTATATAAATCTAGTTTTTTATTAGTCTAAGAAAAACATCTTCCAAATCACCATCATCTGTGGAAATATCTTCAATTTGAGCATTATCTTTCTTAATTAAATTTATTAATTTTTCCATATTAACTTTGCTTTTTTCATAGGATACACAAATTTCATTTTCAGAATTTGATATAATTTTCAAAGATTCCAAGTCTTCTTCTCTAATATGAATCTTTTTGTTTGTTTTAAATGTTACTTTTTTGGTTTTAATTCTATTTAACAGATTTTTAGTACTATCTAGAGCAACTATATTACCTTTATTAAGAATTGCTATTCGATCACACATTTTCTCTGCTTCTTCAATGTAGTGAGTTGTTAATATAATAGTTACACCTTGATCATTAAGCATTTTCACATTTTTCCATAAATTTTGTCTTAGTTCTACATCAACACCAGCAGTTGGCTCATCTAAAAAAATTATTGGTGGTTGATGTACCAGAGCTTTAGCCATTAAAAGTCTTCTCTTCATACCACCAGACAAACTTCTAGCGTAGCTATCTGATTGCTTTTCTAAAGATACTAAGTTTAAGATAGTGTCTGTAATTCTATCTTTTTTTTTTATACCATAAAGACCAGCTTGTAATTCTATTAGTTTTCTGGGACTAAAGAATGGGTCCAGATTAACTTCTTGAGGAACTATTCCTACTGAGGCTCTAACTTGTCGTGGATTGTCATCCAAATCATATCCCCAAACATTTACCGTCCCATCAGTTTTTATTACTGTGCCAGCTAGAATATTTATAAATGTCGTTTTACCAGCACCATTTGGTCCCAGTAATCCAAAAATTTCTCCTTCTTTCACGTCTAAGTTTAAATCATTTAGGGCATGATTATCCATTGTTTGATTAGAATAAATTTTTTTTAAGTTTTTAACAGAAAGTATATTTTTTTTGTCCATGTGAGTTATACATTTATTATATTTAAAATAATTAAGATAACATTATTTAATGAACGAAATAAAAAAAACAGACCACTTTTACTTAGTAGATGGATCTGGTTATATTTTTAGAGCCTATTATGCTTTACCTCCACTAACTAGAAAGAGTGATGGTTTGCCTGTTGGAGCTGTAAGCGGTTTTTGCAGCATGTTATTTAAATTATTAGAAGACTCAAAATCTAATGAGAATCTTCAAAAACCAACTCATTTTGCTGTCATTTTTGACTCAGCAAGAAAAACTTTTAGAAATGAAATTTATTCAGACTATAAAGCAAACAGGTCAGAGGCCCCTGATGATTTAGCTCCACAATTTGAATATATAAGAAAATCAGTAATAGCTTTTAATTTACCATCTGTGGATCTTCCAAATTATGAGGCTGACGATTTAATAGCCACTTATGTTGAACAAATATTAGCTAAAGGAGCAAAGGTAACAATAGTTTCTTCAGATAAAGACTTAATGCAACTACATAAAAAAGATGTTCGGATATTTGATCCAATGAAAAATAAATTTATAACGCCTGAAGATATAGTAACTAAGTTTGGTGTTGATGCCAAAAAGGTAATCGATGTTCAATCTTTAGCTGGTGATAGTAGCGATAATGTTCCTGGGGTTCCAGGTATAGGTGTTAAAACAGCAGCAGAGCTTATTAATAAATATGGCACTCTTGAAAAATTATTAGAAAATGCACATGAAATTAAACAGAATAAAAGAAGAGAAACTCTTTTGAAAAATAAAGATAAAGCAATAATTAGTAAAAAATTAGTAACACTAATGAAAGATGCTCCAGCTGAACAAGTGATAGAGGAATTTAGATTAAAAGAAATTGACAAAGATAAATTGTATAAATTTTTAAGAGAAATGGAGTTTAATAGACTTCTTAGTTCTGTTATTTCAGCTTATGGAGAACCTTTGTTAGAAGAAGCTAAAACTGAAATGATGCCTAAAGAAAGAAAAAAAAACATAACTAAAAAAAATTATCATTTAATTTCTAACGAAAAAGAAATAGATGAGTGGATAAATGAAGCAGAAGAAGCTGGTGAATTAGCAATTGATACTGAGACCAGCTCTTTAGATGCGCATCAAGCAGACCTGGTTGGGATTTCCTTAAGTACAAAAGTTGGTAAAGCTTGCTATATTCCAATAGGACATAAGTTTAAAGGATGTTTAAAAAAAGATACGGTGATTAAAAAATTAAAGCCAATTTTAGAAGACAAAAGTGTAAAAAAAATTGGTCAAAATATAAAGTTTGATTTTATTGTTTTGTTTAAACAAGGGATAAAGATGAACTCGATGGAAGACACAATGTTGATGTCCTATGTATTAGATGCAGGAAAGAATAGACATAATATGGATACCTTGTCTCAAATTCACTTACAACATAAAACAATTTCATTCAAAGAAATAGTTGGAACTGGAAAAAAAGAAATAAATTTTAGTGATGTAGAGCTAAATAAAGCAATGGAGTATGCTGCAGAAGATGCTGACATCACCTTCAGATTATATAAAGCATTTA
>JAOIYV010000039.1 GCA_028226735.1 Candidatus Pelagibacter sp. | reverse complement strand
CTAATTATTTTTTGCCACCAGGTGAAACGTTTGAATACAGCATGAAGGAAAAATCTATGTCTTCAGTTAAGGTTTTAAAAGAATATGCCCTAGAAACCGGTATTCCTGAAAAAGATTGGGATCAGGGAGTTAATGAGGCAGTAGATAAATATTATGGGTCTAAGTATGACAATGCAAAAACTGATGAGTGCCATGCTTTTTTAGAAGGACTGGTTCCTAACGGTAAAGAACGAGTAAACAAAGTAGTATTATATTAACAATAAAAGAAAAGGAGATAAGAAATGGAAAAAGAAATGCTAGTAGTAGCTAAGTTCAAAGAAGGAGAAGGTAAATTTGAAAAATTTATGGGATTTATGCAATCTCCAGAAGGATTAGCCGAAAGAAAAAAAGTTGCTATAGTAGAAAAAACTATGGCGTCAGTAACACCTGATAAAAGTGCAGTGATGTTTAAAATACATTGTACTGATGAAGCTGCTTTAATTAAGTTTATTGAAGGAACTGAAGTGTCTAAACCTATCATGGATGAGGTTATGGGTAGTTACATGATCTATGACTTAACTAAAGTTAAGGAAGGATAATATGTCTTTACTAGCAAAAATGGACGCTGCAATGGCAGCAAAAGATGAAGCAGCTATGAATGAAATTTTTCATAATGATTATAAATTCACGATGCATGCATCAGGAAATGTTCTAGGCAAAACAGATGTAATTAAATGGGCAATGAGTGGAGATATCAATAAGGATAAAGTAAGAGTTCTTTTTGAGAATGATGAAATTGGTGTTGAGCACTCTTTTGTAACATTTAATGACGGTAACAAAGAAGCAGTAATGGCTGTCTATAAATACAAAGATGGAAAAGTTGTTTCTCTTGAAACAGGGGCTACAAAAATACCTAAATAACTAGTTGGGTCATTTTGCACATGCAAAGTGACAATGTTGGTTATATCAAAAATTTATTATTTTCTTATTGTTTCGTTATTTAATCAAACAAAAGGAAAATATGAAAAAAATAGTAATAACGTTATTCTTAGTACTTTTTACAAGCTCAGTTTATGCGGGTTCATGCCCAATGATGGCTAAGAGCTTAGATGATAAAATTGCTGAAGCACAAACTCTAAGAGATCAAGGTATGGCAGCTCATGATGCTGGTGACCATGCAAAATCAGAAGAATTATTAAATAAAGCTCTTGAGTTATTCAAAAGTTAACAAATAATTATATATATTTAGCGGGATTTCATTTAGAATTATCAAAATGAATCTCGCTACTTCATACGCTTTCTTAATATTAGCTGTCATCTTAGGTGTTACTTCAAATAGCTTTGCTAAAACTGCTGAAGGTTTCACTCTTCTTTTTCCTAGTATAATTACTGCGATTACAATTGTTTCATGCATGTATGCATTATCTATGGTGATGAAAAATATTCCAATGGGAATTACTTATGCATCATTTGCTGGATTAACTATTATTGCAACTGTAGTTGTTGGTGTTATTAGATTTAATCAAGTGCCAAATCTTTATTCAATAATTGGTTTGGGTTTAATTATAATAGGTGTATTAATGGTTAACTTATTAGGAAATAATTAATTATGATTTCAAAAAAATATTCTCAAACTTTGTTTATGATTTTTATGTCATTTGGAATGAGTGTTATAATAAGTGGAGTAGTTACTGCTGTAAACACTGGTATTAGTGATGGTTTTTTAGAAAGATATCTTAACTCTTGGTTGTTTGCTTTTCCGGTAGCATTGTTTGCTGCTTTTACCATGGCTCCGATTATGAGACCGCTGGTTAATAAAATTGCTTCAAAAGATTAATTTAAAAAAAGTTTTTAGAGGAGTTTCTTAAATTATCGAGACTCTACTATTCAGTCAGGTTGTATTCAATAAATATATTAAAATAAATATTTTGAATAGAATTCATAGAAATGATATATTCATTATATCAACAAAGGAGGTGCGATTATGAATTTATCACCACCTGACACTTAGCTGGTGTGATTTAATAATCTAAGACAAAAAAATATAAGTCCATTATTATGGATTTTGCGTAAATCGCTTAATTATAGGGGAACTCTTTTGGAGTTTCCGAAAGGGTGTCCCCCTTAAAGGTTATTTGGTAATATGTGAGTACCATTATCTCCTAAAGAGATTTTAAATTCATCAACAACATTATTTATATCAAGTGAAGAATATAAATGAGGAAACATATTTCCATCCGATGCTTGCTCCCATATTAAATGATCAAGTTTTAAAGTATTAACCTTAAGTAAAATCAAATCTTTTTGATTTTGATAGAACTTTTTAAGAGTTCCTGCAACTTGATCGTCTCCTGAAAAATGAATAAAACCGTCTTCTTTATCTTTTTTTGAACCTATCAATTGTCCTTTATTTTTTGCTTCTTGCCACTCAAATTCAGTACATACTTTATAAATAAACTTAAAATTCATTTAATATACAAATTACCAAGATGAGTTAGGTTGACTCAAAAATTCAACCTCTTCTGGAGTAGATTGTCTGCCCAATATTTTGTTTCTATGGGGATATCTGTGGAATCTTTTAATTGCTGTTGTGTGATCTTTCCAAAATTTCTTAATATCAGTAAGGCCACTATGATCTTTTAAAAATTTATCTAGTAGGTAATAAGCCATATCGTGATCAGTTATTTCTTCGCTATGAATAAGGGGTAGTAACATAAAAAATCTTTGACTTTCATCCATCTTTTCTAAAAAACCTGCATAAACTGCATCGTTTACAATCAGTCTTGTTTTATGGTCTTGCTCAAAAGCTTTTTTATTATCTCTAAACATATTTCTTGAAAATTGATCAAAAAGAATAACCAATGCTAAACATCCTAGAGCACTATCTTGCCAATCATCATATTCATTATTACTAGCCAATTCATAGTCTTTTAAAAATTTTTCTTTAATTAACAAATCAAAATCTTTATGTTTTTGAAATCTTTTTTTAGGTGAAGTTTCTTTAAACCAAAAGTCTAAAATACTTTGAGCCTTAACAGGTATCTTGTTCATTATTTTGAAACAGGTTTTAAAAGTTTAAGCATTTTATTGTGAATAGATTTATTTGCTGAAACTAGAATATTTCCTGCTTTAATGGCATCTTTGTTATTCCAGGTAGTTACAATCCCACCAGAAGCTTCTATTATTGGAATTAATGGGTGAATATCCCATATTTTATTCATACCTTGAAAAACTACATCAACTTTTCCTTCACATAAATGCGAGTAACTTAATGCATCAGCACAAGGAAATTGCATTAATTTTAAAACTTTAGGAATTTTGTTATGTTGA
>JAOIYV010000038.1 GCA_028226735.1 Candidatus Pelagibacter sp. | reverse complement strand
TTTTTAATTTTAATTTTTCTATTAAATTCTGATCATACTTCTCTATTTGATTGGCTCTATAATTAATTATCCTTTTTATATTATAGCCTGCAGAAATCAGTTGTTCATCTAAACTGCTAAATATGATTTCTCCACTTACATAAAGTAATTTTCCATCAGATAAATTAAAATTCAACAAAATTAATTCTTTTAAATTGTCTACATTTCCATCTGCAGCAAAAACATTTTGAAAACCAATACTACGAGCTTTTTTTTCAGTAGCACTACCTACGCAAAAACAAATTATCTTTTTATCTATATCTTTAATATTTAAAAATTTAATAGCATTGGAGCTTGTAAAAATAATTCCTTTAAATTCCGAATAATTTAAATTTTCATGTTTTAAACCTTGAATACTTATTAAGGGTAAATGAGAAACATTATGACCAAGTGATTGAAATTTTAAAATTATTTCATGGCTATCTTCTAGTGGTCTTGTAAATAAAATATGCATATTATTTTTTATATAAATTATTAGATAACCTTTTTAGTTTTTTTCCTACTTCTACTCCTAGTTCTTCAGCTTTATCCAACTCATCAGAAAGTTTTGAATAAAATCTTTCTTTTCCATCTAATGAAAAAAGCTCTGCTTCAAGTGTAATTATGTGTCCATCAATCTTAGCATGTGCTCCTACTGCTGTTTCACAGTCTCCTTCTAAAATTTTTAAAACACCCCGCTCAGCTTTAATACATTTATATGTTATTTGGTGATTAATCTTTTTTAATAATTCAATTAATTCTTTATCACTTTTTCTACATTGTAGTGCAACAACGCCTTGACCGGCACTAGGAATTATTTCTGAAACTGAGAAAGTTTGGGATATTTTTTTAGTTAACTCTAAAGAATTAATCCCTGCATAAGATAAAATGATAGCATCATAGGAATTATCATTAACTTTTTTCAATCTCGTATCAACGTTTCCTCTAATTACTTGACAATTAAGATCTTCTCTTATTCTTTTAATTTGAAATTCTCGTCTAAATGAGGATGTTCCAACTATTGAGTTAGGAGCTAAATCTTTTAAGTGTTTATTATCTTTACTAATTAAAATTTCTCTAGGGTCGTTTCTCTTTAAAAAACAATTTGTTAATAGCCCTTCGGTTTCTTCTATTGGCATATCCTTTAAAGCATGCACTGCAATATCAATCTTATTTGTGAGAAGCTCTTTTTCGATTGCTTTACAGAACAACCCTTTTCCGCCATGCTCCGATACTCTCACATTCTCTATGGTGTCACCCGTAGTGGTAATGCTCTTAATTTCGATACTGTCTACTTCTTCATTTTTAAATAATAAATCTTTAGCTCTGTTGGCATAAATTAATGCCAATTTACTTCCTCTAGAGCCAATAATAATTTTTTTATTTTTCATTTAATTATTTATACTTCATGCTTATATTGAGATTGTATTATTAATAAAATTAATTTAATGAAAAAAAAACCTATAATTCTAGGAATTGAATCAAGCTGTGATGAAACGGCCGCTTCAGTAATAACTGAGAATGAGCAAGGAATACCAATAATTTTATCAAATATAGTTTCAAGCCAAATAGATGTTCACAAAGAGTTTGGAGGCGTTGTTCCAGAACTAGCAGCTAGATCACATGTAGAAAAAATTGATTTAATTACAAAAAAAGCAATCTATGAAAGTGGAATAAAAATGGATGAAATTGATGCTGTTGCATCTACAGCAGGTCCAGGTCTTGTAGTTTGTTTATCAGTTGGCTTAAGTTTTGGGAAAACAATGGCCTCATCACTTGGAAAGCCCTTTATTGCAGTTAATCACCTAGAGGGACATGCACTAAGTCCAAAACTAAATTCAAAATTAGATTATCCCTATTTGTTGCTTTTAATTTCTGGAGGACACACTCAGTTTTTGAGTGTGAAAAATCTTGGAAGTTACAAGAGATTAGGAACTACAATTGACGATGCTGTAGGCGAAGCATTTGATAAAACTGCAAAATTACTTGGAATAGAGTTTCCAGGTGGACCACAAATTGAAGTTTATGCAAAAAAAGGTAACCCTGATAAATACATATTACCAAAACCTATTTTTCATAAGGGTGGGTGTAATTTATCTTTTGCTGGTTTAAAAACAGCAGTTTTAAAAATTTCAAAGGAAATTAAAACTAAACAAGAAAAATATGATTTAGCAGCATCTTTTCAAAAAACTATTGAAGAAATATTATATAAAAAAAGTAAAAATGCTTTTCAAGAATTTAAAAAAATAAATGATGGTAAAAAAAATAAATTTGTTGTTGCAGGTGGAGTTGCAGCAAACAAAAAAATCAGAGAGGTTCTAGAGAAGCTTTGTCAAGAAGAGGGATTTGAAGCAATATTTCCACCAATCAATTTATGTGGAGATAACGCTGCGATGATTGCAATCGTTGGTTTAGAAAAGTTTAAATTAAATCAATTTAGCGAATTAGATCATCCAGCAAAACCGAGATGGCCTTTAGATGAAACTGCAGCTTTTTTAAAAGGTGCTGGAGTAAAATTATAATTTTACTTTATCGAGAATATTATTTATTTCATCAATACTTATTTCCATATCTCCTAATTTTTTATTAGAGGAGTTGATTGTTGGCCTGACTACTTTTGTATAGTTGAGATTGAGAATTTTTGTTATTTTTTCACATTTTTTGCTTTTATGAAAATCAGGAATTATTTCAATAATATTTGCATTAGGATTTGAAAAAATAATATTTGTAAAAGCTGCTCCATGTGGACCTATAATTATTTTTGCATTGTTAAATAAATATATTTGTTCAAAAAAATCTAATTTACCAACCTGATAACTCTCGAATCCTTTTTTGGTCAAATATTCAATTATTTGATCGTTATTAATTAACTTACAGTGGTTAAACGGTGACTCTGCCCTATCTATAAATATTTTATCACTACATTTAAATTTTTTTGCATATCCTAAAAATTTTTCTCTCAAAAAAAAGATAATCCATTCTGGTAAATTATATATTTCTTCTTGAACGTAGCCTTTTTTATACCATGGATGCTCTACAGCTATAAGACTCTTGGCTTTTAAGTGTCTATAAACTTCACTATTTATCAATTTTTTTTCATCTATTCCGAATAAAGAAAAAATCTTTTTTTGCCAATCAAAATTTCCTGGGACATAAAAAAAATCTATATTATTTAAATTTATTTTTTCCTCACATAATTTTAATTTTGCAATTATATCAAATAAAAAATGAAAATAGTTATTGCCACTAGCACCCTGGACTAATGACAACATTCTTCCATCTATATATTTAATCAAGCGCGGAGT
>JAOIYV010000037.1 GCA_028226735.1 Candidatus Pelagibacter sp. | reverse complement strand
ATGATGGTAGGGCAGTTGTTGATACAATTAATAGAACACTGATTACTATTTTAATTTTTTGGGTTATCCATCAAATTATAGAACCCATTTCATACATTTTAAGTGGTTTAGATAAATTATTAACAAGAGAATTAATTGGCTGGATAATTAAATCATTAAAAGTTTTAATTTTTATTTTAGGTTTAGCCGCAGTATTAGAATTATGGGGCATTAAAATTGGTCCTATTATCGCCGGACTAGGTTTATTTGGTGTGGCAGTTGCTTTAGGAGCACAAGATTTATTTAAAAATTTAATTTCAGGTATTTTAGTTTTAGTTGAAAAAAGATTTAAAATAGGTGATTGGATATTAGTAGATGGAATTATTGAGGGTATTGTTGAAAAAATTGGTTTTAGATCAACTACAATTCGTAAATTTGATAAATCACTTGCTATAATTCCCAATTTTCAATTTGCTGAAAATGCAGTCGTGAATGTTAGCGAAACATCAAACTGGTTAATTAGTTGGATAATAACGCTACAATACGACACGACTGTTGATCAATTAAAGACCATAAGAGATCAGATTGAAAATCATATTAACAAAAGTGATGATTACAATGTAAGTGTTGGTGTAGCAGTTAGAATAGATAAATTTTCTGATAGCTCAATAGATATGTATGTGCGTTGCTTTACAAAAACTAATAGTTGGAATGAATGGCTTTCAGTGAAAGAAAGATTGGCAATTGAAATCAAACAAATTGTAGAAAAGAACAAAGCATCATTTGCTTTCCCAAGTCAGTCAATTTACATCGAAAAAAAATAATGAAGGCAATTTATCTTTTAGTTTATGAACTTCTAAATATTTACTACTATGTAGTGATTGTTAATGTAATAATTAGTTGGCTTATAGCATTTAATGTTCTGAACACGCAAAATAGATTTGTTTATTCTATCTTAGAACTATCTTATAAATTAACGGAGCCAGCTCTTAATAAAATTAGACGTTTTTTACCTAATTTAGGGTCAGTAGATATCTCTCCAGTTATATTACTAGTATTGATTTGGTTTTTACAAACATGTATGAAGCTTTACTTATTACCAGTAATATTTAATTAAATTATGATTTTAATAGACGGAAAAAAAATAGCAGCTGAACTCAGGGAAAAATTAAGACAACAGGTTATAGAGCTTAAATCTAAACATAATAAAATTCCTGGGCTTACCGTTATTTTAATTGGAGAAATGGCTCCCAGTCAAATTTATGTTCGAATGAAAGAAAAAGCTGCTAATGAGGTGGGGTTAAAGTCTGAGGTAATTAGATACCCAGAAGCTGTGGAAGAAAAAACTGTACTAGATAAAATTGAAGAGTTAAATAAAGATGAAAGTGTTTCGGGAATATTAGTTCAATTACCATTACCAAAACACATTGATAAGCAAAAAGTCATTGAAACTATCTTACCAGAAAAAGATGTTGATGGTTTTCACCCAATGAATGTTGGAAATCTTTCATCAGGTTATGAGAGCTCAGTGCCTTGCACTCCATTAGGATGTTACTTGATGATAAAAAAAATTGAACCAAATTTAAGTGGAAAAAAAGCAGTTATGATTGGTAGATCAAACCTTAATGGTAAACCAATGACTCAATTACTTTTAAAAGAAAATTGTACAGTTACAATTACCCATTCAAGAACTAAAGATCTAAAAACAGAGTGTTTAGAGGCAGACATTATTGTTGCTGCAGTTGGGATTCCAGAACTAGTAAAAGCAGACTGGGTAAAAAAAGATGCAATAGTAATTGATGTAGGAATTAACAAAACTGAAAAAGGTATAGTTGGGGATGTTGCGTTTGAAGAAGTTTCAAAAGTCGCAAAAGCTTTAACGCCTGTTCCGGGCGGAGTAGGACCAATGACAATTGCTTGTTTATTAAAAAATACTATAGAGTGTTTTAAAAGATCCCAAAAATAGAGATAATCGAAAAACTAAGTTTATTTGTCTCATAATTATATATTTTAAAACGATTATATTTTTATTAATGTTTCTTATGAAAAAACCACCATATCCTTATAGGATAGCAATAATATTTCTTATGCTTACAGTTACACCAATAGGTGCAACTCAATTAGGCTGGTATTTATATGATCAACAAACTGGTTTTGATTTTGGCATGATAGTTGGTGTTTCTACAGTCATTTATGCGGCCTGGCTCATGTATGAAAAAGGCTGGAGAGAAGAAGATGAAGATTAGTAAAAATCAATATATAAAAGGATAATGGAAAAAATAATTTTTTTGAGTTTAGCAATTCCTGTTTTGGGTTTTGTTTTTTACTTGGGTGTTTCGGCAATTTCAAAAGGTTTTAAGGCAAAGAATGATAAACTTTCAGAAGAGACAATAAATGAAGAAGATGTTAACAAAGAGTCAAGAATTGTTAATGACAGTTTATCTGATGAAATATCTAAATTAAACGATCTTTTTCAAAAGGGAGCTTTAACTAAAGAAGAATTTGAAAAAGCGAAGAGAAATCTTTTAGATAAATTAAAGTAATCTTAGGATAATTTTGATCTTCCACCATCGACAGCAATAACTTGGCCTGTTATCCAGGAACTTTCATCTGTTATTAAAAATTTAGCAAGTGCTGCAGAATCTTTTCCTTCACCCAATCTTTTAAGAGGATGAGCTTTAGCAATTCCTTCTGCAATTGTTGGATTTTTTAACATTGGTTCTGCAATTTTAGATTTTGATAAGCTTGGTGCTATGCAATTTACTCTAATATTTGGAGCAAATTCAGCAGCCAGTGTAACAGTTAATCCTTCAACAGCAGCTTTAGCAGAAGCAATAATTGCATGATTAGTAAAACCTCTTTGAGCAGCAACAGTTGAAAATAAAACTACTGAACCCTTGTTTTTTTTTAAACTTTCTTGAAATCCTTTTATAACTTCAATGGCTGAATAAAGGTTTAGTTTCATACATTTATTCATATCAGCCTCTGTAACCATTCTTAATGGTTTTAAATCAATAGAGCCCACACAGTAGGCGACCCCTTTGATATCATTAATATCTGATTTTACTTTTTCTATAAACCCATCTTCTAAAACGTCAACAACTGTATAAGAGCAACCTAATTTTTCTGCGATTGTTTTAACTTCACTTTCATTTCTAGCAACTAGATGAATATCATTACCTAAATTTTTTAATTGTTCAGCTAAGCTGGAACCTACAGAACCTGTCGCACCAAAAATAAGATATTTTTCTGACATATAATTTTTATTTAGTTATATTTAATTATGAAACTATTTTTTATACTTGGTAATCAATTATTTCCATTAAAATATCTAGACCGCTTCAAAAAGGACCACATGTTTTATATGGTAGAAGACTATGGATTATGCACTTATGAAAAACATCATAAGCAAAAGA
>JAOIYV010000036.1 GCA_028226735.1 Candidatus Pelagibacter sp. | reverse complement strand
TTGGAATGTTGTTCAAACTCCAATGTTTCTAAATTCGAGAGATGAGTTTAAAAACTATTTAGCAAAATCAAAAAAACCTTTCATGGCAACATTCTACAAGGATGTTCGTAAAAAATCTGGAATATTAATGGGAGCAGATGGAAACCCTATTGGAAGTAAATGGAGTTTTGATGAAGATAATAGAAATAAATTGCCAAAAGATATTTTAATACCAAAATTTCCAAAAATTAATGAAACCAGTCATACTAAAAAGTTAAAACCAATTATTGAAAAATTATTTAAAGATCACCCCGGAAGTACAAATAATTTCTGGTTAGCAACAGAGTATAATGATGTAGTTAAACTTTTAGATTTTTTTATTAAAGAGAAATTAAATTTATTTGGTGATTATGAAGATGCTGTTAATCAAAAAGATAATATCTTATTTCATAGCGCATTAAGTCCGTACATTAATTTAGGTTTGATTACTCCAGGATTTATTATTCAAAAAATTTTAGAATTTCATAAAAAACATAAAATTAGAATGAACTCGCTCGAAGGTTATATTCGTCAAATAATAGGTTGGAGAGAGTTTATGCGTGGAATTTATCAAGGTTACTCTGATGAAATGGAAACCAAAAATTTCTTTAAGCATAACAGAATGATGAAAAAATCTTGGTATGAAGGCACAACTGGTTTGCCTCCATTAGATCATGCTATTAAAAATGCTGTTAATCATGGCTGGTCCCATCATATTGAAAGATTGATGATCTTATCAAATATAATGAACCTCTGCGAGGTTAAGCCAACAATTGTTTACAAGTGGTTTATGGAAATGTTTGTAGACTCCTCTGACTGGGTAATGGTTCCTAATGTTTATGGAATGGGCTTATTTAGTGATGGAGGTATTTTTGCAACCAAACCATACATCTGTGGATCAAGTTATTTTATGAAAATGATGGATTTTAAAAAAGGAGAATGGTGCAATACGATGGATGGCCTTTACTGGAGATTTATAGATAAAAACAGAAAATTTTTTTTAAAGAACCCTAGATTATCAATGATGGTTTATGTTTTTGATAAAATGAAAGATGAAAGAAAAAAAATGATTTTATCTGAAGCTGATAAATTTATTAAACAAAATACTATTTAATGAAAAAAGAAAACTTGCCTTCAAAAGTTTGTCCTGTTTGCAAAAGACCTTTTGTTTGGCGCAAGAAATGGAAGCTTAATTGGGATAAGGTAAAGTATTGTTCTAAGAAGTGTTCGAAGTGATTTATTTATCTTTATTTACTATATCTTTTTTAGCTGCAACCGTTTTACCATTTTCGTCTGAGCTCACATTGGCAGGGTTAATCGCAACATCAAATTATGACAATTCATTTTTGTTAATTGTGGCAAGCCTTGGAAATGTTTTGGGATCTGTTGTAAATTGGGCTTTAGGATTTTATTCAAGAAATCTTACTAAAAAAAAATGGTTTCCATTTAAAGATAAGCAAATAGAAAACTCCTCAAAATGGTTTAGCAAATTTGGCAAATGGTCATTATTATTTGCTTGGGTTCCAATTATAGGTGATCCACTGACTTTAGTTGCAGGTTTACTAAGAGTTAGATTTTTAGATTTTATTATTTTAGTAGCATTTGGAAAAGTAAGTAGGTACCTTATGGTTTTCTATTTGATGGGCTAAGCAATGAACATAATAGTTTTACAACATATAAAAATTGAAGATCCAGGCTATATTAAAGATTTAATGCTAGCCGATGGTTTTAACTTAACCACCATAGAGCTGGATGAAGGTGAAAAAATTCCAAGCGATCTAAGTAAATTTGATGGAATGTTTTGTATGGGTGGCCCAATGGATACTTTTATGGAGCAAGAATACCCATGGCTAATTGAAGAAAAAAAAGCAATTAAAGAATTTGTTATAAATTTAAAAAAGCCTTATTTGGGTTTTTGTCTTGGCTGCCAGTTATTAGGCGAAGTAATCGGTGGTAATGTAGTAAAATCTAACCCACCAGAAATAGGAATAATGGATATAAATTTTACCAACGAAAAAAATAAAGATAATCTTTTTTCAAAATTTCCAGAACAAATTAAAAGTTTGCAGTGGCATTCTTATGAGGTGCAAGGAATAGATAATAATAAAGATGTTACTTTATTAGCTTCATCACCTGTAACTAAATATCAAATTTTTAAATACCAAAATCATGCTTATGGAATTCAATTTCACATCGAAATTAAAGATACAACGGTTAATGAATGGGGCTGTGTTCCAGAATACAAAAAAGCTCTTGAAGATCAATTGGGTGAGGGCGCTTTAGATAAATTTGATCAAACAGCTAAAGACAATATGAGCGATATGAATAATTATTCCAAGTCTCTTTATAAGAATTTTAAAAAAATATTATGAACAACAAATTTTTTGAATGGGCAGGGGTTGTTACGGCAATTTTATATTCCTTATTTGTAGCCTTAAATATTGGAATAGAGTTTCTAGGATTTTGTTTGTTACTGTTGTCAGCTATTTTAATTGGTATCTGGGCTTATAGAGGCGGCCATAAAGGAATACTTGTATTGCAATTTTTTTATGCAACTGCTGGTATAATAGGAATGATACGCTGGTTTTAATTTAAATTGTAATATCATTTTAAAGAGATAGACAAACCAAATGTCAGAGATTTTTATTCAAACTTTTTTTCTATATTTTATTGTTATAGATCCATTGGGAAACACCCCATTGTTTTTAAGTATTACTCAAAACATGGATGCTAACAAAAAGATAAGAATAGCATTAAGTGCAACAATAATAGCTTCAATTATATTGCTGTTTTTTGCGTTACTTGGAAGTTCATTACTAAGTTATTTAAATATTTCTTATCCAGCATTTACAATTGGTGGAGGAATAATTTTATTAATAATTGCAATAGAAATGTTGTTTGACAAGCGTCAACAAAGGAAAGAAGAAGATATAGATCTTAATTCAGATAACGTTAGTGTTTTTCCTTTAGCAACACCTATTATTGCTGGACCAGCAGCCATTACCTCAGTAATAGTTTCTGTTTCAGATATTGGAACTAATTTTACCAACCAAACTGCAGGAATGATTTCATTAGCATCTGTATTATTTTTAACTTTTATAATTTTTTTTGTAGCTTCAAAATTTTCTAAAATAATAAATAAAAAAATAATTGGAGTTATTTCAAGAGTGGTAGCAATTATTCTTGTTGGATTAAGTGTGCAGTATATTTTAGATGGTATTAAAACCTTTTTAGCTTAATTAAAATTAGCAATAATTTTTGGAATATAATTTTTAAAATTAAAAAAACCTTTATTACAATATTGCCAAGAAAACTGATCTAATTCTCTATATAAAAATTTAATATTTTTTAACTGATTATTTTGAATAACATCTAAGTTTTCACCAACAGTT
>JAOIYV010000035.1 GCA_028226735.1 Candidatus Pelagibacter sp. | reverse complement strand
TGAGGTGTGGCTACTAACTTACCTTCAAAATCATATGACCAAGAATGGTAAGGACATCTTATTACGTTCTTTAAAGAACGTGGCTCATTCAAAAGTTTAAAACCTCTATGACTACAAACATTGTGAAATACTCTTATCTTATTTTTCTTGTCTCTTAGAATGATTAAAGGGATCCCTAGTAGGTTGTATGGGTGAGCATCTCCAGGGTTAGGCACTAAACTACCCACCCCAATTACAGTCCATTTATCCTCAAAAATCTTTTCTCTCTCAAACTTCAGGTATTCTGTGCTTGTGTAGCACTCATTTGGAAGGCCATGAGCTTCCTCTATAGGCTTACTAATCGCTTTAATTTTTTGTACATCTAAGATTTTAGAGAGGGCAGGTTTTTTTGGATTTTTAACCATAGAAAAAAATATCATGGGTATGATTTTTGGCAATAAATATCTTTTTCCACAAGTTGAATTTCTTTGACAGGTTTTACAAATAAGATAATGATCGGGAAAAATGAATTTTTCACTTGAAATAGGTCCTCACTCTGACCTTGAAACTTTACCTCCTGTAAAGGATGTGTATGTAACAATGTTACCAGGTGGAGACTATAGAGAAACAGCACAGAAATCAGGTGAATTAGTAAAAAAAGGATTTAACCCTGTTCCACATTTTCCATCAAGATCAATTTCTGACGAAGACCAATTAAAAAATTATATTTCAATGTGTAAAGATGTTGGGGTAAAGCAAGCTCTTGTTATTGGGGGTAGTAGAGATCCAATAGGAAAATTTGATAGTTCCATTCAAATATTAGAGACAGGATTTTTTGAAGGAATTAAAATAGGAATAGCTGGACACCCAGAAGGTAGTCCAGATATCTCCGATAAAGAATTAGAAAAAGCTATGATAGATAAAAAGCCTTACGCTGACTATATTGTAACTCAGTGGTTACTAGACAGTCAACCTATTGTAGATTTTATTTCTAAGCAGTCAGTACCAGTGCATGTAGGAATTACTGGGCCAATGAAAATATCTAGCTTAATAAAATTTGCTAATATTGTAGGGGCAAAAAATTCCATTAACTTTCTTAAATCTAATTTTACTAAGGCGTTAGATTTATTGAAACCTAGAGACCCTAATGAATTAATTGGGAAAGTGAAAGAGTTTACAGGTAACTTCCACATTTATACATTCGGCGGCTTGAAGGAAACAAACAAGTGGTTGAAGGAGAACGGTTATGTCTAATGAATTTGACTATACTAAACTAAATCATGCTGCTTCAGTTGATCAATCTGATCGTGAAGTGCCATATAACTTAAGACAAAGTGGTCCTACAAAAGTTGAAATGTTAATTTCAACAAGAGTAAGAAAATCTCCATACTGGCATCTATCAATGGAAGCTGGTTGTTGGAGAGCAACTGTTTACAATCGTATTTATCATCCAAGAGGTTATGTTAAGCCAGAGGATGGTGGAGCGATGGTAGAATATGAAGCAATTAAAAATCATGTTACAATGTGGAACGTTGCTGTTGAAAGACAAATTAGAGTTAAAGGTCCAGATGCAGAAAAGTTTACAGACTATGTAATAACTAGAGATGCGACTAAAATCTCACCTATGAGAGCAAGATATGTTATTCTTTGTAATGCATATGGTGGAGTTTTAAATGATCCAATTCTTCTAAGAATTTCCAAAGATGAATTTTGGTTCTCACTATCAGACTCTGATATTGGAATGTATCTTCAGGGAGTTAATGCTGATGGAAGATTTAATTGTACTGTTGAAGAGATTGATGTTTGTCCAGTACAAATTCAAGGTCCTAAATCAAAAGCTTTAATGAAAGACCTTTGTGGAGATCAGCTTGATTTTGACAATATGCCTTTTTATGGCTTAGCTGAAGTTAAAGTCGGTGGAAGAAGTTGTGTAATTTCACAATCTGGTTTCTCAGGTGAAGCTGGTTATGAAATATACTTAAGAGATGCAACTAAATACGCTGATGATATGTGGAATGCAGTACTTGCAGCAGGTAAGAAACATAGCTTAATGGTTATAGCTCCAGCTCACCATAGAAGAATTCAAGCTGGGATTCTTTCTTGGGGACAAGATATGGATGCACAGCATAATCCTTTTCAGTGTAACTTGGGTTACCAAGTTTCGTTATCTGGCAAAGGTGAATGGAATAAAAAAGCTGACTATGTTGGTAAAGCTGCACTAGAAAAAATGGGAAAAGAACTTAAGGATGGAAAGAAACCTTACAAGCTTCAATTGGTTGGACTTGAATTAGGAGGAAAACCTATCGAAGAGTACGCTCCTGATTTTTGGTTAGTGTCACCTGAAAATGGTGGAGATCCTGTGGGATTTATTACTTCTCCATGGTATCACCCTGAAAAAGGTCAGAATATTGCAATGGGATATGTGCCATTTGATGGAACACTAAATGCTAATGGCTTCCCTAAAGGTAAGACTGGAACTAAATATAAGGTTCATTTACCAGCAAAATATTCTGATAATCCGGGAACACCTGTTGATGCTGTTGTAGTAGATATTCCATTTACAGAATCTTTTAATGCTAATACTAGAGAAGTTGTAAAAGGTTAAATTAATTTTTTTGGGGGAGCAAAAACTCCCCCATAAATAATGATCAAAACATTCCTAATCGTAGTTTGCATAATTATTATAATTGCTTTAATACTCTTTCCACTATTTATTTCTTATAAAGCTCAAAAAAATAGAAAAAAAGATAAATAATGTTTGGTGAATTTTTAAGTATAATTGTTAGATCAATAAAATTAGATAAAACTCTTTACAAAGATAATAAAAACTTTGGTGAGGCTGCGATTTATTTTGCAGGCCTTATAATGATATTAGATGGAATTGCAGGAGCAGTAGCGGCAAATACAATAATAAAAACTGCTATTGCAATGTCAGGATTAACTTCAATCCTTACATGGTTTATTTGGGCACTTTTTATATTTGTAGTTGGTGTAAAGTTGTTTCCTGACAAAGAAACTAAGGTTCCTTTTAAAAAAATACTGATTGGAGTTGGGTATGCTCATGCCCCTGGTTTACTAAGATTTTTTGCTGTTACACCAGATTTAATGATACCCATTATTTTCTTAACTCAGTTTTGGATATTTGCAGGATTAATTATCTCTACAAAACAAATTCTGAACTTAAAGTCTAGTTTTAAATCTTTTGGAATAGTTTTTTTATCTTTTTTAATAATTGCTGTATTGTCAATATCATTTGTTATGAGTAGAATGAATTCTTTACCTATTAGTTCATTAAGTTAAATTGGAAATATAGTTTTAGAAATTCTACAAGACTCACAAACCTTTAAACCTGTTAATATTAAATTTTGAGTAACACTTTCTTTTTTTTCTTTGCATTCTTCACAATAATTATTGAACTCTTCTAAATGTTCTATTTTGGGATCTAAATCATCCGAATACTCAGTCATTATCAGTCAAACCAGCACCAGCACCAGTATTCTTTAAGTTTTCATTTTCTTCTACAAAAGTATTTTCTGAAAGTTTATAAA
>JAOIYV010000034.1 GCA_028226735.1 Candidatus Pelagibacter sp. | reverse complement strand
CATTTCCTGATTTAAGTACTATGGAAATCGACCATATAATAAAAAATATGTGGGGGAATTATGGAAAAATTTTAGCAGAATATATTTTTATAAAAGAATTTAGAAAATCCGATTTAAAAAATAAGATTAATATTGTGGGTCAAGAAATTTTAGAAAAAATAAAAGAAAATAATGAACCTGTAATATTTGTCTCAGGACATTTCAATAATTTTGAATTGATGGCAATGCATATTGAGGCATCTGGTATTAAATTAGCTGCTGTATACAGACCGCTTAATAATAAATTTTTAAATTTTATAATGGAAAAAATAAGAAAAAAACATATTTGTAAAAATCAAATTAAAAAAGGAATGTCTGGAACGAAACAATTGCTTTCTTTCTTTAAAAATAAAACATCTGTTGCCCTTATGATTGATCAAAGAGTGTCAGAGGGTATTAAATCAGATTTTTTTAATGAAAAGGCCTTGACTACAACTATACCTGCTCAATTTGTAAAAAAATTTAACTGTAAAGTTGTTCCAATATATATTGAAAGAAAGAATAATCTTGGATTTCAATTAAATGTTTATGAGCCGATTAAATTTGACCATCAAGAATCAATAAGCTCTATAACCCTAAAGCTAAATGTTATTCTTGAAAAAATGATTTTGAAAAATCCTTCTCAGTGGATTTGGTCTCATAATCGATGGAAATAATTTAACTGTTTTCTTTTTTTTTATAGGCTTCAATATATGAATAATAAGGTTCTTGAAGTTCAACATTCCAATAATTAAGATTTTCTAGTTTTATTACCTTGCCTGAAACTCCACATATTACATGGTCACCATCATCAATAATTTGAAAATTATTTGGTAAATATTTTAATTTTGCTAATTTTTTATTCATTTTTAGTTTATATACATTTATATGAATATTGGAATAATTGGAAGTGGTGGAAGAGAGCATGCCATATGTGTATCCTTAAAAAAATCAAAAAAGGTAAAAAAGATTTATTGTTTCCCAGGAAATGCAGGAACTTCAGAAATTGCAGAAAATATAGAAATAAATTTATCTGATTTTAATAAAATCAAAGAGTTTTCGATTAGTAATGAAATTGACTTAATTATAGTTGGTCCTGAAAAACCATTGGTTGATGGGATAGTAGATTTTTTTCAGGGAAGTAGAATAAGTATATTTGGACCCGATAAAATTTCATCACAATTAGAAGGTTCAAAAATATTTACAAAAAAAATATGTGAAGAATACAAAATACCTACAGCAAAATTTGGCATTTTTAAAAGCTCTCAGGAAGCACTATCCTTTTTAAATCATACACAATTTCCATTAGTTGTTAAGGCAGATGGCTTGGCCTCAGGTAAAGGAGTTTATATATGTGATAAAAAGGAGGAAGCTTCTATTGCCATTAAAGAAATTTTTGACGGAAAGTTTGGTAGGGCTAAAAATGTATTAATAGAAGAATATCTTGATGGTGAAGAAATGAGTTTTTTTATAGTAAGTGATGGTAAAACAATTAAAAAATTTGAAACTGCTCAAGATCATAAAAGAGTTTTAGAAGGTGACAAAGGAGCAAATACAGGGGGAATGGGTGCTTATTCTCCATCTCGATTGATTAACCCAAAACTTGAAGAAAAAATATTAGAAAAAATAATTAAACCAACAATTAAAGCTCTGGGTGACGCTGGATCTAAATATAAAGGATTTTTATATGCTGGTTTGATGATTGTTAATAATGAACCCTATTTAATTGAATACAATGTTAGAATGGGAGATCCAGAATGTCAGGCTATACTACCAAAACTAAAAACAGATTTGCTTGATATTATTGATGCATGTTGTTCAACAAAATTAGCAAACTTAAAAATAGAATGGTACGATAAAAAAAGTCTATGTATCGTCCTTTGCTCTAAGGGATACCCTGATAAATATAATAATGAAATTTTGATTGAAAATATTAAAAAAATTGATTTAGAAGAGGATAACTTTATTTATCATGCTGGAACAAAAAAAATTAATAATAAAATTTATTCTAATGGTGGAAGAGTAATCAATTTTGTTAGTACATCATCTAACTTTAAAAAGAGTCGGGATAAAATTTTTAAACTAATTAATAAACTTGATTGGGGTGGTGGTTTTTATAGAAAAGATATTGGGTATAAAGTAATTGACGAATGAGAATCATATCAGGAAATTTTAAGGGTAAAAAAATTATACTCCCAAAAGATAATTTAACCAGACCACTTAAAGATTTAACTAAAGAGTCAATTTTTAATATCATAAAGCATTCAAAATTATTGAATATAGAGCTTAAAAATTCAAATATTCTTGATTTATTTTCTGGTGTAGGATCTTTTGGTCTTGAGTGTCTGTCAAGAGAGGCTTCATCAGTTACATTTTTAGAGAGCTACAAAGAAGTATTAATAATACTTAAAAAAAATATAGATAACTTAAAATTACAAAACTACTCAAAAATTATTGAAAAGGATATTTTTGATAAAAATACACTTGGTATATTAAAAAATAAATTTGAAATTATTTTTATCGATCCACCATATAAAGAAAAAAAATTATTAAATTTATTAATCATGATTAACAAATTAAAATTACTTAAACAAAATGGTATAATAATCATTCATAGGCATAAAAAAGAAAAAGATGTCTTTCCTGATAATTTCAATATCATATTAAAAAAAAGCTATGGCATCTCAAAGATTATTTTTGGAAATTTGGTTTAGCTCAAAATTTTTTTTGTTTGCTTTTTTATTAGCTCGACAGATGGCTGATCAAAAGGATTAACTTTTAAAGCTCTACCAAGTAAAATTGTCTCTAAAATAAAAAAACAAAATAACTCTCCTAGGACTTCTTCATTTCTTTTTTTAATTATAAAACTTCTAAAGGGTATCTTTTTAGATGTAAAAACTTTTTCTGTTGCCAACATTTGAGAGTGCTTAATAGTTTCTATAGATTTATTTTTTAAATATACATGAGACTTAAGAATATTCTTATTTTTTATTTTTATTGTTTCATTTTCAAGAACATTAAAAAAAGTATAGAAATTTTTTTTTGGCCCATCTAAATAAAGTTGCATTAAACTGTGATTGTCTTTAGGCATGTTAGATATGACAGGTAAAATTCCTTTAGATTTTTTTCCCAAACTTTCTGATATTAATTGTTGATACCATTTAAATAAACTTTCTGATTGTTCATCATAATTTAAGATCACTGATGTATGTTTTCCACTTCTAAGTAAGTTTAGTGTAATGCTAACATTATTAATAAGGTTGTTTACAAATTTTTTATCTTTAATAAGTTTATTAAATTGTTTAAATTTATTTTCATTTAAATTCATTAATTCTGCGGGAAGCATGCCTACTTCAGATAAAACTGAATATCGGCCACCAATATAGTTTTGATGATCGACTATTTCAGATTTAAGTTCTTTTGCTAAGTTTGTTAAATAACTTTCTTTATTTTCTGTAATAAATATATTGTTATCTTTATTTTTTATTAAAGTATTTGCATTTGAAATAGTTTCTAGCGTATTTCCGGACTTAGAAATTACAATATTTAAGTTTATATTTTGATCTTTAAAATAAGAAGCATTACTATTTAAATTATTTACAAAAGTTAAATTTTTTTTTATTCTTTTTTTTAAAAAGTTGTATATAGCTTCTATTCCAAGAATCGATCCCCCCATTC
>JAOIYV010000033.1 GCA_028226735.1 Candidatus Pelagibacter sp. | reverse complement strand
TTTTTGCAACAGCTAATGGTTCAATAGTTCCCTCAGTTTTGATTAAAATTCCTCTATCAGCACCTACAGCTAAAGCTTTTCTAACAGTTTCTTGTGATTTCTCTTCACCAACTGTAACTGCAATAATTTCAGTTGCTTTACCTGCTTCCTTAATTTTTACAGCTTCCTCAATTGCATTATCATCAGGTGGGTTACTGGACATTTTAACATTTTCAGTAACTACACCAGTTCCATCTTCTTTAACTCTAACTTGAACGTTGTAATCAATTACTCTTTTAACAGCTACTAATATTTTCATTATGCTCTCAATAAATTATTTTCTGGATCGTATGGACTCTCATTTAATATTGTAGCATCGTACATTTTTCCTAAAATATCAATTTTCAATTTCTGACCTGTTGTCGCAACACCAGGCTTTACCATTCCTAGTGCAATAGATTTTTCTAATCTAAATCCAAAATCACCTCCAGTTGCTCGTCCTACAACTTTACCATTTTCATAAATTGGATTATTTCCCAAAACATCTGCGTCTTCAACGTTGTGAATTTCCATAGTAACCAATTTATTTTCAAAACCTTTTTCTCTCCATTTATTAAGAGCTTCTAAACCAATAAAGTTTCCTTTATTTGGATGTATAAATCTATCTAATCCAGACTCATATGGCGAATATTCAATTGATAATTCTGTTCCAACAAGTTTATAAGATTTCTCGAGTCTTAAACTATTCATTGCTCTGATTCCGTAAGGCTTAAGACCTAAATCCTTACCTGCTTCCATTAATTTATCAAATATATGATTTTGATATTCAATTGGGTGATGAAGTTCCCAGCCCAACTCACCAACAAAGTTCACCCTCATAGCATTTACAGGTGCATTACCAACATTTACATTTTTAGCACTCAACCATTTAAAGTTTTCACCAGAAAAATCATCTCTAGAAACTCTTGTCATTAAATCTCTCGCTTTTGGGCCTGATACAACAAGTACACCCATGCTGTTAGTTAGGTTTTCAAATTGAACAGTTCCATCTGTTGGCATCCACTTTTGAATCCAATCATGATCTAATCTTTGGTTTGCTCCTGCTGAAACTAAATAAAAACTATCTGAAGCTTCTCTCATTATTGTAAATTCAGAATGAACTCCACCTTTAGTGTTAAGAGCATGACATAAACCAATTCTTCCTATTTTTTTTGGAAGTTTATTAGCGACTAAATAATCTAAAAACTCTTCCGCTCCAGGTCCTTTAATCCTACACTTTGCAAATGCTGTCATGTCTAAAAGACCAACATTTTCTTTTACATTTTTACATTCTTTTTTTATTGCCTCAAACCACTTAGATCTTCTAAAAGACCAATCATCTTTTTGCTCCATTCCATCTGTTGCAAAAAAGTTTGGTCTCTCCCATCCAAATTTTTGACCAAAGACAGCGCCCAAATTTTTCATTCTATCATAACAAGGTGATGTTCTTAATTCTCTTGCAGCACCTCTTTCTTCATCGGGATAATGAACTTTAAAAACATGATTGTAAGCCTCTTCATTTTTTTCTTTTAAATATGATTTTGTTGCATAATCACCAAACCTTCTTGGTTCAACGCCAAGCATATCAATTGTTGGTTCTCCATCTACAATCCATTCTGCAAGTTGCCATCCGGCTCCACCTGCTGCAGTGATACCAAAACTGTGTCCCTCATTAATCCAAAAGTTTTTTAATCCCCATGCAGGTCCAACAATTGGATTTCCATCAGGTGTATAACAAATAGCTCCATTATAAACTTTTTTTACACCTACTTCTCCAAAAGCTGGAACACGATGAATTGCACCTTCAATATGTGGAGCAAGTCTATCTAAATCTTCCTGAAATAATTCATACTCAGAATCTTTTGATGGACCATCAACATAACAAGCTGGGGCTCCATCTTCATATGGTCCTAAAATTAAACCTCCTGCTTCCTCTCTCATATACCACCTACTATCACTGTCTCTTAAAACTCCCATTTCTGGTAAGCCTTCTTTTTTTCTTTTTAAAATATCTGGATGTGCTTCTGTCACTATATATTGATGCTCAACTGGTATAACTGGAATATCTAAACCAACCATCTTACCCGTTTGTCTTGCAAAGTTTCCTGAGCAAGAAATTACATGTTCACACTCAATTGCACCTTTGTCAGTTTCAACAATCCATCCATTTTTAGTTTGTTTAATTCCAACAACAGCAGTATTTCTATTAATTTCTGCACCCATATTTCTTGCACCTGTAGCCATCGCTTGTGTTAAATCTGCAGGTTGAATATATCCATCCTCTGGGTGTTGTATTGCTCCAAGTAAATCTGAAGTATTACATAAAGGCCAAATTTCTTTGACTTGATCTGGCGTTAAAAATTTAACATCAACACCTATAGTTTGCGCAACACCAGCATACTGATGATACTCATCCATTCTATCTTTGGTGCTTGCTAAGCGAATATTTGATACAACGCTAAATCCAACATTTTGTCCTGTCTCTTCCTCTAATTTTTTATAAAGATCAACTGCATACTTATGAAGTTGTCCAACTGAATAACTCATATTAAACAATGGAAGTAGACCAGCTGCGTGCCAGGTTGATCCTGAAGTTAATTCCTTTCTTTCGACTAGAACAACATCTGACAAACCTTTTTTTGCTAGATGGTAAAGAGCACTAACCCCTACTACACCCCCACCTACTACGACAACTTTTGCTTTAGATTTCATTAATGAGATTTCTACTAAATTTTTATTATTTACGAAACAAAATTCGTTTAGTTGTTAACTTAAATTGAAGAACCTAAAGGCATTGGTGCTGAGACCATTGTGGTCAGCCAACAGTTCTTCAGTGGACCCTCGGCAGTATATTTTTCAACAGTCCAATTGAATTTATAATATGCCTTATCTTTATCAAGAACTGTTACCTCAAAAATAGCTGATAAATCGTTAGATTTTATCTCTACAACCTTATGGTCTAGGTGATTAAGTAGCATCTCATAAGACTTTCCTTTAATCATGATCTTAAAACGGTCTAAAGGACCTGTGTTTTTTTGATTATCTGGATGAGCAAACTCCCAAGTCTGCTCAATTCCATTATCTTTTTTTGGTTTATCATTCTGCTTTAAACTTCTTAATTGAATTTTGACAACTTGAAAAGGTTCAATTCCATTGTTAGGTTTCACTAACTCAGCATAGGAAAATGATGAGGTAAAAAAAACAATTAAAATTACGTTATATATTAAGTGCTGTAGTTTTGACGTCTTCCAAAAATTGTTCTCTTTTTTTATCACTAACAAACGGTACAGCAAAATATCTTCTATAGACAATATTATAAATGCCACACATATGAAACACACCTCTTTTTAACCTTCTAATTGGTAGATTCAAAAAAAAGGTTGTGATTGCTAATCTTGGAGATCCATAAGTACAAAATATAATTGCTTTTTTTTTATGTAAGTTACCTATTGGATATCCATAATTTCCCCATAATTGTTTAAATCTGAACGCCCAAGGTGGTGCTAAAACTTTATCTATCCATCCCTCAACTATTGCTGGCATTCTAAAATTCCAAATTGGTGCAATTAAAACAATTGTATCACAATCTTCTATTCTTTTACGATGATTTAAAACATCTTCACCAGCTTCCTCACCTGCAAAAACAGGATTAAATTTTTCTTTATAAAGATCAACTGCATCAACTTTATTGCCATTTTTTTTTGCTGTTTTAATAAATGTATCTCTTATAGCTGCATTAAAAGATT
>JAOIYV010000032.1 GCA_028226735.1 Candidatus Pelagibacter sp. | reverse complement strand
ATCACTCTTTTCAATTTCTATTTTATTTTCTGAAAAAAAATTAATTAGATTTGGGTAGGTATTCTTATTAAAAACCATAAATCCAATATCAATTGGTATTTCTTTATTGGGGTTGTAAACAACTTTTATTGTATTTGCGTGTCCACCAAACTGGTTTTCTCTTTCAAATAAGTCAACTTTATTTGTTTTGGATAAATAATAAGCAGCACTCAATCCTGATATGCCAGCACCCACTACTGCAATTTTCATTTTGGTAAATCTTTAAGCTGCAGTGTCTTCATACTCATCCATTGATGGACAAGTACAAAATAAGTTTTTATCTCCATAAACATTATCTACCCTAGCAACAGGAGGCCAATATTTTGCTGATCTTAAAAATTCTGATGGATAAGCGGCCTCTTCTCTTTCATACTTATGATCCCACTTATTTGATGTTAATTCAACGTGCGTATGTGGCGCATTCTTCAATGGATTATCAACCTTATCATATTCACCCGATTGAATTTTATCTATCTCTTGTTTTATTTTTACAAGTGTAGAGCAAAACTTATCAATCTCACTCAAACTTTCACTTTCTGTTGGCTCAATCATCATTGTACCAGCAACAGGCCAAGACATTGTCGGAGCATGATAACCAAAATCAATTAATCTTTTTGCAATATCTTCCTCTGTTATCCCTATCTCACTTTTTATTGTTCTTATATCTATTATACATTCATGAGCTACATTACCATTTTTACCCTTATACAAGATTGGAAATGAGCCTTTAAGCTTATGTGCAATATAATTGGCATTTAGAATCGCAACCTGAGATGCTTTTCTCAAACCTTCAGAGCCCATCATTTTTATATACATCCATGAAATTGATAAAATACTTGAACTGCCCCAGGGTGCTGCTGATACTGCACCCATTCCTGTTACTGGACCACAATCTTTTATAACTGAATGTTTTGGTAAAAATATTTCTAGATGTTTTTTGCATGCTATTGGTCCCATACCAGGTCCACCACCTCCATGAGGTATACAAAAAGTTTTGTGTAAATTTATATGACAAACATCTGGACCAAAATTTCCTGGTTTTGCAATTCCTACTAATGCATTTAAATTTGCACCATCCATATAAACTTGTCCACCATGTTTATGAATGAGTTCACAAATATCAGTTATCTTTTCTTCAAAAACACCATGTGTTGAAGGATATGTAACCATGAGTGCAGCTAAATTTTCTGAATGTTCCTCAGCTTTATTTTTTAAATCTTCATAATCTACATTCCCATGTTGATCACACTTCACAACTATAACTTTCATCCCAACCATTTGAGCACTTGCAGGATTTGTACCATGTGCTGAACTTGGAATTAAACAAACATTACGATTTTTATCCCCATTTTTTTCATGAAATTTACGTATTACCATTAATCCAGCAAACTCACCTTGTGCTCCTGCATTTGGTTGTAATGAAACACCAGAAAATCCTGTTATTGATCTTAACCAATTTTTTAAATCAGTGAATAGCTCTCTGTAGCCATCCATTTGTTCTACAGGAGAAAAAGGATGTGGCTGAGAAAACTCTTTCCATGTTACAGGTATCATTTCTGAAACCGCATTAAGTTTCATTGTACACGACCCCAAAGCGATCATAGATTTATTTAAAGCAATATCTGAGTCTTCTAATTTTTTTAGATAACGAAGCATTTCAGTTTCTGAATGATAGCTATTAAAAACTGGGTGATCTAAATAAGTTGAAGTTCTTAATAGTTTTTTTGGAATATTAGATAAACTTTCATTCATAGTCTCTTTAATTGTTTCCGAACAATTAAAAATTTTTAACAATTGATTTGCTCTATAAAGATTTTTTCTTTCATCGAAAGACACAGCGAGCATTTCAGAATTTACTTTTCTAATATTTACTCCTTGATCTAAGGCATTTTTATATATCTTTTCAGTTTTATCTAAAGTTTTTACAGTTACTGTATCAAAAAAATCATCAGAATAAAGTTCGTAACCAGATTGCTTTAATTTATCAGCAAAGTTTTTAGTTAATTGAGAAACACTTTCTGCAATTTTTTTTATACCCTGTGGACCATGATAAACAGCATATGCCGCAGAAACTATTGCCAATAGAGCTTGAGCTGTACAAATATTGCTTGTGGCTTTATCTCTTCTTATATGCTGTTCTCTTGTTTGAAGTGCAAGTCTATAAGCTTTTTTTCCATGTCTATCAACCGACACACCCACTATTCTACCAGGCATTGATCTTTTATATTCATCTTTAGTTGCAAAAAAAGCTGCGTGAGGTCCGCCATAGCCCATCGGAATTCCAAAACGTTGTGAACTACCAACTGCAATATCAGCACCCAATTCAGCAGGTGTTTTTAGTTTAGCAAGAGCTAGTAAATCACATGCAAGAACAGCTTTTCCATTAAATTTATGTATTTTACTAATAGCTTCACTTGGGTCTTTGATATCTCCCAAGGTGCCCGGATATTGAAGTATCCCACACACAATATCCTCTTTAATATCATTATCTTCATCTCCAACTATTATTTCCAAACCTAATGGTTCTGCTCTAGTTTTAATAACATCAATAGTTTGTGGGTGACAATTTTTTGAAACGAAAACCTTTTTATTTTCAGATTTAGATATTCTATAACTTAAACCCATAGCTTCTGCTGCTGCTGTTCCTTCATCTAAAAGAGAAGCATTAGCAATATCCATCCCAGTAAAATCTATTACCATTTGTTGAAAGTTAAGTAACATCTCAAGCCTACCTTGTGCTACTTCTGGCTGATAAGGTGTGTAAGAAGTGTACCATCCTGGGTTTTCTAATATATTTCTAAGTATTACGTATGGTGTATAAGTTCCATAATAACCCATTCCTATAAAGCTAGAATAAATTTTATTTTTTTTAGAAATATTTTTTAGTTTTCTAAGAGCCTTGTATTCAGAATTTGGATCCCCAATATCCAAATCATCTTTTAAAAGAATTTTTTCTGGTACAGTATCTTCTATTAATTCATCAAGATTTTTATAGCCTAATTCTTTAAGCATAACATTCTGTTCATCAACAGAGGGGCCTATATGTCTTTGTATAAAATCTTTTTGAGCATTCTTTAACATTTAACTTGCACTTTCTTTTGAGAATTTATCATATTCATCTTTATTCATTAATGAATCTAATTCTGATTTATCTTTAATTTTTAATTTAAAGAACCAAGCTTCATTCTCTGGATCTGAATTAATTTTGGCTGGGTCATCAACTATTGATTGATTATTTTCAACTACTTCACCAGATATTGGAGTGTAAACATCACTTGCAGCTTTTGTAGATTCAACTACTCCAGCATTTCCATCTTTTTCAACATTTAATCCTAAATCTGGTAATTCAACAAAAACTATATCACCTAACATTTCTGTTGCATGTTGGGTAATTCCTATAGTAGCAATCTCTCCATCTAATTTTAGCCACTCATGTTCTTTTGAATATTTTACTTCACTCATTTACTAACTCCTTTCACATGATTTTTTTTATAAAACGGCAAATTACTTATATTTGCAGGATATTTTTTTCCTCTCACTTCTAAAAAAACTTTAGTATCAATTTTAGAAAATGAATTTTCTACATAGCCCATGGCAACTGGTGCCCTAACACTTGGTCCAAAAGTTCCACTTGTAATTTCACCGATATTTTTATCATCTTCGCTAAATATTGAGGCTTTTTCACGAGCAATAATTCTTCCTTCAGGTTTAATGCCTACACGAACTTTACTCACCCCTTTTTCGATTTGAGACTTAATTTTTTCAAAACCAATAAATCCACCTTCACGAATTCTATTTTTTGATATTGCCCATTTTAGATTGGCCTCAACAGGGCTTTTATTAATATCCATATCATGCCCATACAAACAAAGACCTGCTTCTAATCTTAAAGTATCTCTAGCTCCTAAGCCTATCAAGCAAGCCCCTTCATTAATCAGTTTTTCTACAAAAATTTCTACATTTTCATTTTTCATAGAAATTTCAAATCCATCTTCACCTGTATAGCCAGATCTGGTAATGTAAATATTTTCATTTAGATATTTAAATGTGTCACCATTCATAAATTTTAAAT
>JAOIYV010000031.1 GCA_028226735.1 Candidatus Pelagibacter sp. | reverse complement strand
AGTGTATTGGCTGAAGCTAAAAAATTAGAAGCCCAAGGAAATCCAATGATCCATATGGGATTAGGTCAGCCAGATTTTAAAACACCTAAACATGTAGTTGAAGCAGCAAAAAAAGCTTTAGATGATGGCCATCATGGTTATGTAATGTCTAATGGTATTCCAGAGTGTAGGCAGGCTGTAACAAGATGGATTAAAAAACGATATAGTGCTGATATAGATTTTGAAAGAATTCTGATTATGCCAGGTGGTAAACCTACAATGAGTTATGCAATTCAATGTTTTGGAGAACCGGGTGCAGAGATAATTCATCCTACTCCTGCATTTCCAATTTATGAGTCTATGATTAATTATACTGGCTCAACAGCAGTACCATATGATTTAACAGAAGATAAGGACTTAAAATTTAATCCAGAGAAAATTTTATCTTTGATTACAGAAAAAACTAGATTGTTAATATTAATTAATCCAAATAATCCAACTGGAAGTTTTGTAGAAAAAGCCGATGTTGATGTATTAGCAGAAGGTCTTAAAAAACATCCACACGTAACTATTTTGAGTGATGAAATTTATAGTAGACAAATTTTTGATAACAAAGAAATGCCTTCATTTTTTAAATATCCAGAGTTAAGAGAAAGATTAATTGTTTTAGAAGGATGGAGTAAAGCTTATTCTATGACGGGATGGAGACTTGGATGGAGTTTTTGGCCCAAAGAATTAGTGCCACATGTAAATAAACTTTTAATTAATAGTGTATCTTGCGTAAATGCTGCAGCACAATTTGCAGGCATTGCTGCATTAGATGGCCCAGATGACTCTATTAATGAAATGATGGTAAAATTTACGGAGAGAAGAAAACTAATTCATGAAGGTTTGAATAGTTTACCGGGTGTAGAATGTAGTTTACCAGGAGGTGCATTTTATGCATTCCCAAAAGTTATAGGAACTGGAATGAACGGTTCAGAATTTTGTAAAAAAGCTATGCACGAAGCAGGAGTGGCAATAGTGCCAGGGACAGCTTTTGGTAAAACCTGTAGTGATTATGTAAGGTTCAGTTTTGCATGCTCTCAAGATAATATTTCCAATGCATTAGAAAACCTTAAAAAAATGCTATCTAAATAAGCTGTATTTTAGTTAAAATTTTTACTAGTATTCACAAATGAATGAATTAGTGCACAGTGAATTAAAAAAAATCTTTGATGGAAGGTTTTCAACTTCAGAATCCACAAGAGCTAATTATGCAAGAGGAGAAGATACTTATGAGCCAGTATTATCTCAAGCAGTAGTATTTCCAGAAACTAATGAAGAAGTATCTAAAATTTTAAAATTATGTAATGAAAATAAAATTCCCGTTGTTCCATTCGGTACAGGAACATCTTTGGAAGGAAACGCTGTTGGTAACTCAAATGGCATAACCATCTCATTAGAAAAAATGAACAAAGTTTTAAATGTAAATGCTGCTGATTTTGATTGTAGAGTGCAAGCCAATGTTACTAGAAAACAACTTAACGAATATTTAAGAGAAGATGGAGTTTTTTTCCCAATAGACCCTGGGGCTGATGCTGCGATAGGTGGAATGGCATCCACATCTGCATCTGGAACTATGGCAGTTAAGTATGGAACAATGAGGACTGTAATTTCAGGATTAACAGTAGTGCTTGCAAATGGAGATATAATCAAAACTGGTGCGAGAACTAAAAAATCTTCTGCAGGTTACAATTTAACAAATTTATTTATTGGCTCAGAGGGCACTCTTGGAATAATCACAGAAGTACAAGTAAGATTGTCTCCTATTCCAGAAAGTATAATGAGTGCAGTTTGTTATTTTCCGGACTTAGACTCAGCAGTGCAAACAGCTCAAGAAGTTATACAATATGGAATACCAATTGCCAGAATAGAAATGTTGAATAAAGATCAAATGGAGATAAGTATAAAATACTCAAAATTAAAAAACATAAAAGCATCTCCCACATTATTTTTTGAATTTCATGGAAGTGAAAGTTCAAACAAGGAAGCAATAAAAATAGTTGAGGAACTATCTAAAAATAATGGAGGTGGAGATTTTAAATGGGCAGTGTCTTTAGAGGAAAGAAATAAGTTATGGCAAGCAAGACATGATGTTTATTGGTCAGTAAAGGCTCTTGGTAATGACATGAAAGTATACTCAACAGATGTTTGTGTGCCGATTTCAAATTTAGTAGAATGTATTTCTTGGGCAGAAAAAGAGGTAAAAAAACATGACTTAATTGCACCTATGGTTGGACATGTTGGTGATGGAAATTTTCATTCAATAATTTTATTTGACCCAAAAGATAAAGAAAAACAAAAAAAAATTAGAAAATATAGTGATGACCTCATAAGTAAAGCCCTTGAATTAGAAGGAACCATTACTGGAGAGCACGGAATCGGTTTACAAAAAAAACATTACTTATTGAAAGAACATCCAGACAATATACCAGTTATGAAATCTATAAAACGTAGCTTAGATGTAAATAACATTATGAATCCTGGAAAGGTATTTGATTTAAATTAATATGAAAAAAATATTAGTAACAAGAAGACTAATAAAAGATAGTGAAGAAAAAGCATCAAAAATATTTGATGTAAATTTAAATTCGAATGATGAGTTGTACTCTCAAACCAAAGTAATTGAAATGAGCAAAGGGTGTGATGCAATCTTAACATCTCTAACAGATAAAATGGATAAGGATACAATCAATAAATTACCAGATTCAGTTAAAGTAATTTCTAATTTTGCAGTTGGTTTTGGGAATATAGATTTAGAAACTGCAAAAAAAAGAGGTATTGTAGTTACTAATACACCTGAAGTTTTATCTGACGCTACGGCAGAAATTGGAATTTTATTAATATTAGGTGCTTGTAGAAGAGTGTCGGAAGGAATTCAAAGTGCAAAAGAAAGTAGCTGGAAGTGGTCAGCAGATTATTTAATAGGAAAACAATTAACAGGGACAAGACTTGGAATTTTAGGAATGGGTAGAATAGGACAAAAAATTGCAAAAATAGCAAAATCTCTTGGAATGATTATTCACTATCACAACAGATCAAAACTTAGTGGTGGTAAGGAGCAAGGAGCTATCTATCATAAAAATCTTAAAGATCTTTTTTCAGTATCTGATGTATTGTCAATCTGTTGTCCAGCAACAAAAGAAACAGAAAATTTAATTAATAAAGAAACATTAGAATATTTTCCAACTGGAGCAGTAATTACAAATGTTGCAAGAGGAGATATCGTTGATGATGAAGCTTTAATTGATGCATTAAGTAGAAGAAAGATTTACGCAGTAGGTTTAGATGTTTATAAAGGAGAACCAAATTTAAATCCTGGTTACTTAAAAATAAAAAGTGCTTTTATTCTTCCTCATTTAGGCAGCGCAACTAAACACACAAGAATAGCAATGGCCAACTTAGCAATTGATAATATTGATGAGTTTTTTAAAACTGGCAACTGTACAAATAAAGTAAACTAGTTTTTTCTATCTGAGATTGTAAAATATATAGTAAAGCGTCACTTTCACTGTAGACTCTGATCTCCAATTATAATTTACTGCTTTTGTTAATTAACAAATAGAGGAGAAATAATGATTAAAGAAAAAAAATCATTGAAGGTAACAAAAACACCTTCAAGACGTAAGTTCTTCAAAGCGGCAGCAGTAACAGGAGCAGCAGCAGCAACAGCTGTAGCAATGCCTAGTATAGCTAATGCAGCGCCAGTAACATTAAAAATGCAAGCAGCTTGGCCATCAGGTGCTAACATATTTTTTGAAATGGCAGGAGATTATGCAAAAATGGTTAGCGACATGTCTGGTGGATCACTAAAAATTGATCTTCAACCAGTAAACGCAATCGTAAAAACTTCTGAAATTGGACAAGCAGTAAGTTCAGGCGTAGTAGATATGGGTCACTGGGTGACAGCATATTGGTACGGTAAAAATGCTGCAGCTTCACTTTTTGGAACTGGCCCTTCATACGGAATGTCATCTCAAGAAGTTATGGGATGGATGGAGTATGGTGGAGGAAGAAAACTTTATGAAGAAGCAGTAAAAAGTGTAGGATTTGATTACACAGGTTTCTTTCATATGCCTATGCCGGCACAACCATTTGGTTGGTTTAAAAAAAATGTAACCAAAGTATCTGATGTAAAAGGTATGAAGTATAGAACAGTTGGTCTAGCGACTAACGTTTTAACTGCTATGGGAATGGTCGTAAGACAATTACCAGGTGGTGAAATCCAACCAGCAATGAAAACTGGTTTGATTGATGCTGCGGAGTTTAACAACCCTACATCAGACTCACAGTTTGGAATGCAAGATGTTTCTAAACATTATCACTTAGGAAGTTTCCACCAATCTCAAGAGATGTTTGAAATTCCTATGAACACTAAGAAACTGAAAAGCCTTTCACCTGCTCACCAAGCTATCTTGAAGAACGCTGCTTATGCTGCGAACTCAGATAACTATTTCAAGGCGCTAGTTAGATATTCTACTGACTTAGCTAAATTGATGAATGAGCATAAGGTAAATGTTTACCAAACGTCTGATGCTATTTTAGCTGAACAGTTAAAAGGCTGGGATAAAATCGTTGGTGAGTTTTCTGCTAAAGATGCTTTCTTTAAGAAAGTAATAGACTCACAAAAAGCATATGCTAAGAGAACTATGAAGTATCTGTTGATGAATCAACCGAACTACA
>JAOIYV010000030.1 GCA_028226735.1 Candidatus Pelagibacter sp. | reverse complement strand
GCAAATTATTGTAAAAATAATAGTTGTAATGCCAATGGAATAAAAAGTCTTTTTAAGAATTTTAGGATTTTCAGGTGCTCCAACCTCATTTGCTGGGATTAAAAATTTTCTCTTTCGATTAACATCTATTGGCAATATAGAAAAAAATACTACTAGCTGAATAATTAGATACATTGTAACTAGTCCAATTATACTCAATTTACCCCCCTATATCTTTGTACATAAAGAGTATATAATTTTATCTAAAGTTAAAAGATAATTAGTCATTAATTTACAATTATATTCTTAGCTAGTTTATATTTGTAAACAGGTTTTTATTAGCCATTTTTTTACAATTAATATATTTATATTTTAGAAAAAAGTTATTAGATGAAATACATAAGCACAAGAGACAGTTCAAAGGAATATACCTTTGAGGAAGTTTTTATTAAGAGTTTGGCTGATGATGGAGGTCTCTTCATACCCAAGTTAATAAAAAAATATAGTGAAGAAGAAATTAAAATTTTAAGCACCTTAAGCTACAAAGATCTTGCCAAGAAAATAATACTTCCTTTTATTGGAAACTTTATGTCAAAAGAAGAATTATCAGATATTGTTGACAAGTCTTATTCAGTGTTTAGAAAAGATAACGCCGTAGAGTTAATAGAGCTAGATGAAACTAAAGTTTTAGAACTCTTTCATGGCCCAACTCTTGCGTTTAAAGATATTGCAATGCAGTTACTTGGAAATTTCTATCAACATTATCTCAGTAAAAATAACAAGAATATAAATGTCATTGTAGCTACATCAGGTGATACTGGTGCTGCAGCAATCAATGCAATTAAGGGAAAGAAGAATATGAATATATTTGTTCTTCATCCAAATAATAAAGTGTCTCTTGTTCAAAGAAAATTAATGTCAACTGTTAAAGAAAAAAATGTATTTAATATAGCTATTGATGGAAATTTTGATGATTGCCAGAATCTAGTTAAATCCATGTTTGCTGATAAAGAATTTTCAACTTCAATTAACATGTCTGGAGTAAACTCAATAAACTGGGCTAGAATAATTGCCCAGACAATTTACTATTTTTACAGTTATTTTTTATTAAAAAAAGAACAATCGATTAATTTTTCAGTTCCAACTGGAAATTTTGGAGATGTTTATGCAGGTTATTTATCAAAAAAAATGGGTCTTCCAATAAATAAACTGATTGTTGCAACAAACCAAAATGATATTTTACATAGAGCAATTTCTGAGGGAAAATATGAGGCTGAAGCTGTTTCAGAAACAATTTCACCAAGTATGGATATCCAAATAGCAAGTAATTTTGAAAGATTAATTTATGACTTGAATAATTCTGATGATAAAAAAACAAAAGAAATAATGAGTAAAATTAAAAAAGAAGGAAAATATATAATTTGCAAAAAAGATTTAGAAAAAATCAATAAAGATTTTTTATCTGCTAGCCTGAATGAAGAAGAGATAATAAATGTTATAAAAGAAGTTTATAAAAAACACAGCGTTATATTAGATCCTCATACTGCAATTGGATTCGGTGCTTTAAAAAAAGTTAATTCAAAAGGTAAAAATGTTGTATTAGCAACCGCACACCCTTGCAAGTTTCCAGATGCTATTGATCGTTCTATAAATATAAAACCCAAACTTCCTGATGAATTAATGTATATTATGGATGAAATAGAAAATTATGATATAATTCCTAATAACTTAAAAGAAATAAAAAAGCATATTAAGGAAAAAATTTAATGAAATTAAAAGAAAATGATATCATATCTAGCTCAGAAGTTTTCATTCTAGAGAATGATGAACCAATCAAGAAAGATATTGTAGAAATTTTAAGAGAAAAAAAAGTTGTTTTATTTGGATTGCCAGGTGCCTACACCTCTATTTGTTCAGCTCAACACCTGCCTGGATATGTAAATGCTTATGAAGCTTATAAAGCTAAAGGGGTTGATCATATAATGTGTATATCAGCCAACGACCCTTTTGTTATGAATGCATGGGGTAAAAGTCAAAATGTTGAAGATAAGATTATAATGATTGGAGATCCTTTTTTGAATTTTACAAAATTAATTGGAGCTGAGGTTGACAAAAGTACAAGAGGACTAGGTATTAGATCTAATAGATACACAATGTTGATTGAAAATCTTAAAGTTATCAAACTAGAAGAAGAGAAAGATACTGGCTCTTGTGAACTATCTGCAGCTCAGAATTTTTTGAATCTATTTTAATTCAGCAGCTTTTTTTGCAAGTAAATCAACTTCCTCATTAAGAGCATTACCCGCATGAGCTTTCACCCAAATCCAATTTATTTTAAAAGAATTGGTAAGATCAAATAATTGAATCCATAATTCTTTATTTTTAACAGGTTCTTTTTTTGAAGTTTGCCAGTTATTTTTTTTCCATTTATAAATCCATTCTGTAATACCTAATTTTACATATTTCGAGTCAGTATAAATTGCAATTTGACTATTTTTATCAATTTTCTGTAAGGCTTTGATAGGAGCCATCAACTCCATCTTATTATTTGTAGTTTTTTTTTCATTACCACTAATTTTAATTATATTACCATCATTATTAATAATAGCTGCCCAACCGCCATTACCTGGATTGTTTAAACAAGAACCATCTGTATAAATTTTAATCATTAATTATTATAATCTTTATAGTTTTTGAGATGATTATGTATAATAAGTTTTTGAAAATATTCTTTTGGATCTTTAATTTTAATCAAAGCAGTTTTAGGTGTGTTAAAAAAATCATACACTCTTGTTAAAAGATACCTTAAGGCTGCTCCTCTACAAAGAGTATTCAAGGCACTTTTTTCTTTTTGTGAGATTTTTCTTACAGATTGATATCCTTTTATTAAATTTTTAACTTTTAGATTATTTAAGATAAATTTATTTTTTTTCTTATCAAAACATAAGGCGTTAATACATATTGCAATTTCATACATTAGGTAATCATTACAAGAAAAGTAAAAATCAATAAATCCAACAAATTTATTTTTATTAAAAAAGATATTATCTATAAATAAATCACCATGGATAATGCCAGTAGGTAAATTTGTTGGCCAATCTTTTTTGATTTCTTTTAAGCTAACTTCTAAAACTTTTTTCAAATTAGGAGTTATTTTTTTAGATTTAAAATTAATACTTTTTAGAAGTGAATTTAAACTATTAATAGACATAGAATTTCTTCTATATAGTTTTAGTTTATTAGAAGCTTTGTGAAATTTTCCGATATTTTTACCAACTTCATAACAATTCTTAACGTCTAATTTTTGTTTATCTTTGCCTTTCAAAAAAGTAACAACACATGCAGTCTTTTTTTTAATAAGTGTTAAATATTTACCATCTTTGTCTTTTAATGGTCTTGGGCAATTAATTTTTTGATTGTAAAGACTATCCATTAGTTGCATAAAAAAAGGCAAATCTTTTCTCTTAACTCTTTTTTCAAAAATAGTTAAGATGTATTTATTTTTATTTGTTATCAAAAGATAGTTAGTATTTTCAATACCTTTTTTTATTCCCTGAAACTTTATAATTCTACCAAGTCTATACTTACTTGCTAATAAAGATACATCTTTAGAATTTATTTTTGTGTATACAGCCATTTTAGTTTAATTTTCCTGGTACTTTGAAAACAATATTTTCTTTTACTATTTCAACCTCTTCAATTTTTACTTTGAATTTAGATTTTATTTTATTTATAAAATTACTAACCAAAACTTCTGGCGCTGAAGCGCCCGACGATATTCCAATAGTTCCACAATTTTGAATTTTTGAAAAAGGCACTGGGCTTTCAGAATGAATAAGTTCAGCTTCCAAACAACCAGATTGTTGAGCAACTTCAACCAATCTTACCGAATTAGATGAATTTCTACTCCCTAGGACAAAAAACATATCACAATTTTTTGCAATTTTTTTGACTGCAGATTGACGATTGGTCGTAGCATAACAAATATCTTCTTTAAAAGGCTCCTTAATATTAGGATACTTGACCCTAAGTGCTGATATTATGTTTTTTGTGTCATCTACAGATAGAGTAGTCTGAGTGACATAAGCAATTTTTTTTCCAATTTCTAAATTGTAATTTTGAACATCTTTTTCATTTTGAACTAAATCAATTGAACCCTTTGGCAGTTGACCCATCGTTCCGATTACTTCAGGATGATTAAGATGACCAATTAACAAGATATGGTAGCCAGCTTTATATAGATTTTCTGCTTCCCGGTGAACCTTTGATACAAGAGGACACGTAGCGTCAATAAATTCCATCTTATAACCCTCTGCTTCCATAGGCACAGATTTTGGGACACCATGAGCTGAAAAAATTACAGGCCTAGATTTGTCCTCAATTTCACTTAACTCTTCAACAAAAATAGCACCTATCTTTTTTAAGTTATCCACGACATGTTTGTTGTGGACTATTTCATGTCTCACATAAACAGGAGCTCCATATTTAGCTATACTTTTTTTTACAATTTCAATGGCACGTTCAACACCCGCACAGAACCCTCGAGGTGCAGCTAACAAAATTTTGATTTCTTTATTTTTCATTTTTTTCTAAAAGATACTCCAGCAATATATGTGGAAAGGTTAAAGACGCCAAACCAATAAATATAACTTTTAAGATAGCATTATCCAAAACATAAGAATTACTTAGAAAAAATAAAGCAATTAAACAAATAATCGCAGTCAATACAGTAAGAGGTAAGACTTTTTTGATAAATATTAAAACACCAATTTTTAAATTAATTTGGTTTAAATCAACTATTAAAGAAATCGAATGCCTTATTGAATGCAAGAAACAAAAATAAAAAGTAAAAGCTAGCAATGGTGTTAAATCAAAAAAAATTCCAATATTTATAATCTTGAAATTTTTAGAAAATAGATAAACACATGAAAGTGTACTTAAAATAAAAGTAATTGGAATAATCTTAGTATTTTCGATTAAATCCAAAAAAA
>JAOIYV010000003.1 GCA_028226735.1 Candidatus Pelagibacter sp. | reverse complement strand
CGCCTCCAACTGGTTCGGGGATAATTTCATCAATTACTTTTAAATTTAAAAGATCTTTTGAAGATAATTTCATTGCTTTTGCTGCATCTAATGTTTTTTTTGAGTCTCTCCATAAAATTGTGGCACATCCTTCAGGGGATATTACTGAGTAAATTGCATTTTCTAACATAATGACTTTGTTAGATGAGGCTAGTGCTATTGCTCCTCCTGAACCTCCTTCACCAATAACGATTGCGAATGTTGGAACACTTAAAGACATACAGCATTCTATTGATTTTGCAATTGCTTCTGCCTGACCTCTTTCCTCCGCGCCTACACCTGGGTATGCTCCTGGCGTATCTATAAAAGAAATTATTGGTATATTAAATTTTTCTGCAAGCTTCATTAATCTAATGGTTTTTCTATAACCTTCGGGTCGCATCATTCCAAAGTTTCTCTCTATTCTAGAATCAAGACTGTCACCTTTTTCTTGTCCAATAACTAAAACTGATTTTTCATTAAATTTCGCAAATCCTGCTAAAACTGATTTATCTTCTCCATAAAATCTATCTCCTGATAATGGAATAAAATCTTCAAATAAATTATCTATAAAAAATTTAGCTTTGGGTCTGTCTTCATGTCTTGCAACCAAAGTTGTTTGCCAGGGATCTAAATTTGAATAAATCTCTTTCAACTTTTTATCTATTTCTTGTTGAGACTCAGAAATTTTTTTCGTATCTACTTCTGTAAGACCATCTTGATTGTAAGGGTCTTTTAATTTTTCCATTTCCAACTCTAGTTTTTTGACATCGTTTTCAAAATTTAAATAGTTTTTCATTTTATTATTTTAATATTTAATTAATAAACAAAAAAGGCAATAAAATGATTTAAATAATTAATGATGATTGGTCACTTATCGCTACATTTTTTTAATATTGACTTAATTATCTTAAGGTTTTAGTGTTTGTATATTGGGAGAGACTATATAATTATAGCGCCGAAGGAGCAACCACCCCGGAAACTCTCAGGCAAAAGGACCAGTGATAAGCATAAAATTCTGGAAAGAGATTTAATCTCGCCGATGGAGTAAAACTTTCAGGCAAACATACAGATGGGGACAAATGAGTGCTATGAAAAAAAAGTATACAAAAATTAATAATCTTTCAGTTTCTAACGACCTTCTAAACTTTGTTAACAATGAGCTTCTTAAAAATACAAAAATTTCTTCTGAAAAATTTTGGAAAGGTTTTGATAGAGTTGTTCATGAGCTTACCCCTAAAAATAAAGAGCTAATAAAAACTAGGGAAGACCTGCAACAAAAAATAGATAGTTGGCACATTAAAAATAAAGGCAATCAAATTAATCTTGGGGAATATAAAAAATTTTTAAAAGAAATTAATTATCTAAGAGAAATTGGTCCAGATTTTAAGATAAAAACAAAAAATGTTGATGAGGAAATAACCAATATTGCTGGGCCTCAGTTAGTAGTTCCCATCATGAATGAAAGATACGCTCTCAACGCAGCTAACGCAAGGTGGATGAGTCTATATGATAGTTTATATGGTACAGATATTATAGAACAGTCTGAAGATAGTGCTTCTCAAAGATATGATCCACTAAGAGGAGAAATGGTTATAAAATATGGAAGAGAATTTTTAGAAAAATACTTTCCTTTACAAAATCTAAGCTGGAAAAAAATTACAGGATTTGAAATCAAAGATGGTTCTTTAAAAGTTTTGAACGATAAAACTGAGACTTATTTAATAAATAAAAATAAATTTGTTGGTCACAGAGGAAAAGCTGATAATCCTTCAGCATTAATTCTAAAAAATAACAACCTTCATATAGAGATTATTATAGATCCAAAAGCTTTTAGTGCTGTTCAAGATGCAGCTGGTATTAGTGATATTATTGTTGAGGCTGCAGTTTCAACTATTTGTGATAATGAAGATAGTGTTGCCGCTGTAGACGCAGAAGATAAGGTTATTTGTTATCGTAATTGGCTGGGATTAATGAAAGGTGATCTAAAATCAAAATTTGAAAAAAATGGAAAAACTTATGAACGTAAACTAAATCCTAATAGAAGTTATATTTCTGCAGATGGTAAGGGATTAAAATTACATGGCAGAAGCTTATTATTAGTAAGAAATGTTGGTCACCTTATGACAAATCCTGCAATCACTATAAAAGATGGCTCTGAAATACCAGAAGGAATAATGGATGCTTTTATGACTTCAGCTGCATGCCTTCATGACCTGGAAAGAAAAGGCAATTCAAGAACCGGCTCTATTTATATTGTTAAACCCAAGATGCACGGTCCAGATGAAACTGCATTTACAGATTTAATTTTTACTAGAGTAGAAGAAGTTTTAGAACTACAAAAATATACTTGTAAAATCGGTATTATGGATGAAGAAAGAAGAACCTCTTCAAATCTTAAAGAATGTATTAGAACATTAGAAAATAGGGTTTTTTTTATAAATACAGGTTTTTTGGATCGAACTGGAGATGAAATGCATACGTCAATGGAAGCAGGTCCAATGATTAAAAAAGGTGAAATGAAATCCTCAAAATGGATTCAGGCCTATGAAAATAATAATGTTGATATTGGCCTTCAGTGTGGTTTTTCTGGTAAGGCCCAAATTGGCAAAGGAATGTGGGCTATGCCTGATAAAATGGCAGACATGATGAAGCAAAAAACTGATCACTTAAGAGCTGGAGCAAATTGTGCTTGGGTGCCCTCGCCTACTGCAGCTGCACTTCATGCACTTCATTATCATGAAATAGATATTTTTGAAAAACAAAAAGACTTACAAAAAAGAGATTCAGCAAAATTAGATGATCTTTTAACAATACCAATAGCAGATAGACCAAATTGGTCTATAGAAGAAATTAATTCAGAAATTTCTAATTCTTCACAAACACTTTTAGGTTATGTGGTTAGATGGATTGATCAAGGTGTTGGATGCTCAAAAGTACCTGATATAAATAATATTGGTTTAATGGAGGATAGGGCCACCCTAAGGATTTCATCACAACATATTGCTAACTGGATTCATCATGGCATTTGTACAAGTAAACAAGTTCTGGAAATAATGAAAAAAATGGCAAAGATTGTTGATGAACAAAATAAAGAGGACAAACTTTACCAAAATATGTCACCTAATTTTGATAAATCAATCGCTTTTAAGGCTGCATGCGATTTAATATTTCATGGTAAATCTCAACCCTCTGGTTACACAGAGCCTCTTTTACATTTAAATAGATTAATTAAAAAAAACTAATCAGAGATAACTTTAATTCCTGTTCTATTTTTAAAAGCTGAATATAAAGTACCATCGTCTAAGCTTTCTATTTCACCCCCGACTGGGAGACCTTGAGCTAATTTAGTGACTTTTGCGTTAGTTTTCTTAAGACTATCTTGTATATAATAGGCTGTAGTCTGCCCCTCAACAGTTGCACTTGTAGCTATTATAACTTCTTCGATGTTCTCTCTTGCCACTCTCTCAACTAATGAATTAATTAAAAGATCTTCTTTTCTTTGACCTGGAGAAGCGATTGTTCCTCCAAGAATATGAAAGTAGCCTTTAAATATATTTGAATTTTCAATAGACCATTGATCAGCTATATCTTCTACTACACAAATTTTATTATATTTTTCATTTGTATTTTCACAATTATTACATCCCAATGAATTTGATTTTAAAGTACCACAAGATTGACACCTAGTAACATTTTTATAAACCTGAGCTAAAGTATTTGCCATTGGCTTAACCAATTCATCTCTGTTATTAATAAGTTTTAATACTATTCTTTTTGCAGATTTTGGGCCTAGGCCAGGCAATTTTGCAATTAATTTAATTAATTCCTCTATTTCATTAATATTTTGCATATTGTTAAAGTGGCCATTTAAAACCAGGAATGCCAAATCCACTTGTCGATTTTGAAATTTCTTCAGCAGTTTTTATTTTCAACTCAGATTTTGCATTGTTATGAGCTGCTACGATTAAGTCTTCTATTACAACTTTATCCTCTTTTAAAATCTCATCTGACAAATCTATTTTAAGCATCTCATTTTCCCCGTTTAGTCTAACTTTTACAGAATTAGAGCCAGAAACTCCCTCGACTTGAATATTTTTAATTTTTTCCTGGCTCTCTTTCATTTGAGATTCTAATTCTTTAGCTTTATCTAATATTTTTGTAAAATCAGTCATCTTTTTCATCTTTTTCGTTATTCTTAACATCAATTAGCTCTGCATCTGGAAACTTTTCCATTACATCTTTGTAGATTGAAGATTTTTTGACTTCTTCAAATAATCTTTTTTTTACGTTTACTTCTCTTTCTTTTTTGGAAGGTAGACCCTTAGTCTTACTAAGAGTAATTATCCATCTGTCATTCGTCCACTCATAAAGTTTTAAAGATAAATCTTTGATAAAATCTTTATCTAAATTTTCATTAAAAGAAATTTCTATTCTTCCCCTCTCAAAACTTACAAGATTAACATTTTTTTCTAATTCAAATTTTAATTTCATTTCTTTTTTTAAAGAACAAATTTTTAATAATTCATCAAATGAATTAATAAGATTGGTTTGTATGTTGGTTTCTTTATTTTGCTTCATTTCTAGATTTTTTTCTTGGACGATACTTTTCATTTGACCAATTGTTTCCATTTTATCTTTTATTCCAAATAAATCTTTATCTTCTTCTTTTTTTTCTTCCAAGTTAGTGGTTTGATTAATTTTTTCTTTATTGGATGCTGCGGTTTCAGAAGTATTAATAAACTTATTTTTAATACTTTTTAAATGTATTAATCTAATCAAAAACATTTCAATGGATAAATTTTGATTAAATACCATATCAAGTTCCTCAAGAGTTTTAATAGTAAACTGCCAAAATAATATTAAAGTTTCATTTTCAATACCTTTTGAAATATCCTTGATCTTATCAAACTCATCATCATTTAATGAAAAATTAGTGCCGTCTATATTCAAAGATTCTATATTTTTAAAATAATATAAAAGCTCTAAAAAATCATTAATAAAAATTTTTGGCTCAACTCCTTGATTGTAAATTTTTCTATAAGTATTTAAAACTTCTTTTTCTTTACCTTCAAATATAAGTTCAAATAAATTAATTAATTGAGACTTGTCAAAAAACCCAAATATTTTTTGTGCTGAAGACAAATCTAATTCTTTATTTTTATCTAAAGTGAGTAATGCTCTGTCTAACAAAGATAGTGCATCTCTAACTGATCCTTCAGAAATTTTAACAATCAATTTAAGTGCTTCATCTGATGCATTTCCATTTTCCTTATCTTTTATATTTTTAATGTAATCAAATAATTCTAGAGATTTAATTCTTGATAAATCAAATCTTTGACATCTTGAAACTACAGTTATTGGTATCTTTTTTATTTCTGTTGTTGCAAAAATAAATTTTAAATACTCTGGTGGCTCCTCTAAAGTTTTTAACAAAGCGTTAAAGGCTTGCTTACTAAGCATATGCACCTCATCTATTATAAATATCTTATATTTGGCTATTGTTGGTCCGTATCTAGAAAATTCTATTAGATCTCTTACATCGTCTACACCTGTTTTACTAGCTGCATCCATTTCAAGAACATCGATATGGTTGGAATCAGAAATAGCTTTACAGTTTTCACATAAATTATCTTTACAAATATTTTTTGACTCATTTGAGCAATTTAGTGATTTTGCAACTATTCTTGCTGTAGTAGTTTTTCCTATTCCTCTAATTCCAGTAAAAAGATAGGCATTAGGTACCTTATTAGCTTTAATTGAATTTGAAATTGTTTCAGCAATAACATCTTGACCTATAAGATCATCAAATGTTTGTGGTCTATATTTTAATGCTAGTACTTTTGTATTTTTATTCATTTTAAAAGGAGACTAGAACCTGAAAAACTGTCTTTACGACTGCTTCCGTTAAGATCTGGTCGGGTTCAAGCAGTATTCACCTCTAGCCTCCAGAAAACTATTATAGCAGTAATGTTTTCTAATCTACAAGAAAAGTTTAGTATCTATTTTTCTCGAAATTTATCTGCTTTAAAAACACCTAGTACGTGAAAATCTTGGCAATGAAGACCTAATTCTTCTAAAGATTTTTGAACTTTTGGATCTTCTATATGACCATCTAAATCACATAAAAAAAAATATGATTCAAACGAGTTCTGTTCAGGATAACTTTGTAGTTTTGTAAGATTAACACCATTAATCGCAAAACCACCCAATGATTGATAAAGAGCAGCTGGTTTGCTTTTTAGTTTAAATAAAAAAGAAGTTATATATTTTTGGCTATCAAAGTCTGGTTGAAAAACATTTTTACCCATTATTAAAAATCTAGTTGCATTTCCTTTTTCATTTTCAATATTAGGTGCAAGTATTTTTAGTTTATAAATTTCAGCACTTAATGATGAGGCAATTGCAGCCTCACTCTTAATCTTATTTTTTGAAATTGCCTCTGCAGAACCAGCTGTATCTGCTCTTATATGTTCTACTAAATTATTTTCGTCAATAAATTTTGAACACTGGGACAATCCTTGGGAATGTGAAAAAACATCTTTTATATCACTTAGTTTACTATTTTTTTGACCTAATAAATTATGTTCTATCTTTTGAAAGTGCTCTGCATAAATATTCAGTCTATATTTAAAGATTAAATATTCTATACCTATATTGCCTGTAATTCGGTTTGACTCAGGGATAATTATCCTTGACCCACTCTCTGATGAAGCTCTAGCAAAACATTCATCAAATGTTTTACATGGTATAATTTCTGCATTAGGTTCAAATTTAAGTGCTGCTAGGTGAGAATAGGCACCAAAGGTACCTTGAAAATAAATTTTACTCATATTTATATTTTATATTCCATAATTTTTTTTAAAGCTAGATAATCTTCTTCAGTATCAACTCCTATTGGAGAAGATTTTGCTAGAGCTACATTTATTTCTAATTTATTATCTAACGCTCTTAATTGTTCTAATTTATTTTTTTTCTCATTTTCTGTTTGACTCATACTGATAAATTTTTCAAGTGTACTTACTTTATAAGCATAAATTCCAATATGATGATAAATATTATTTTTAGTTTTTGTTAAATTTTCTCTGGTAAAATTTATTGCAGGCAAAAAATTTTTTTTTCTCAACTTATCTGCTGTAAACACCTTAACTACATTTTTATTCTCCATCATTTTATGATCTTTAATTACAGCACCTAATGTACCTATTTCAGAATTGCCATTAACCATAAAATCATTTAATCTGATAATATCATCCTTATTAATATCTGGCTCATCACCCTGTAAATTTAATATGTAATCAATATTTTTTATATCTAGTTTTTTATATGCTTCAAAAATTCTATCTGTACCAGTTTTATGATCACTACTAGTCAGGATACCTTTGCCACCATTTTTCAAAACATCTTCAAGTACTTCCTCATTTTCAGTTGCAACCACTACTTCTCCAATATTGGTTTCTTCAGCCCTCTTAAAAACATGAGAAATAATTGATAAATTATTAATTTTTAGAAGTGGCTTTCCTGGCAATCTTGTAGCGGCCATTCTTGAAGGAATTAATATTAGTGTTTTAGTCATTATAAAATTACCAAAATTATGCGTCTAACGGTCACAAAATTAAAAATTAAAAAAATAAGTATTTTTTTAATTATCATGTTATATGTCCAAATAATAATAATAAAATGGATTCGTTTGAACTAAATAAAATTATTGCTGCAATTTTAATGGTTGCATTACTTGTAATCGGATTGGGAAAAATTACAGATGTCGTGTTCCATGTCGATAAGCCTGAAAAACCAGGTTACAAAGTTGAGGTCGAAACCCAATCTACTTCGACTGTATCACAAGTATCTACAGCTGAGGAAAAAATAGATATAGCTACCTTAATGGCTCAAGGAGATATCACAAGTGGTGAAAAAATTTTTAAAAAATGTGCCGCATGTCATTCTATAAAAAAAGGTGGTGCTCATAAAATTGGTCCTGCATTATATAATGTAGTTGGAAGGACAGTTGGTGGTGCTAGTGAATATAAATATTCTAAAGCTTTAGCTTCATATGGTAAAGATTGGACATTTGAGGAACTAAATGGATTTTTAAAAAAACCCTCTACTTATCTAAAGGGAACAAAGATGTCTTATGCTGGTTTAAGAAAAGAAAAAGATAGAGCTTCAATAATTATGTACTTAAATCAGAACGGCGACAACCCTATTCCTCTACCTTAATTTACCAAAACAATATAATAAAATACTTTTTTGAACATGGACTCTATTGAGTGCTTGAAGCCAAACCTTAGAATTTTTTCCTAAAAAAACTTCATCTGAAACCTCAGGTCCTCTTGGTAGACAATGTAAAAAAGTAGCATCTTTTTTGGCAAAACTCATCAAATTAGAATTAATTTTAAAGTTTTTAAAGTCTTTAATTTTTTTAGTTTTATTAACTTTATCGTTTAATGAAATAACTTTATCTGAAAAAATAACATCAGCACCCATGGCTGCTTTTTTTGCGTCATTAAATATATTAATCTTTTTTTTATTTTTTTTAACCCAGTCTAATATAAATTTTTTCGGCTCATAATTTTTAGGACAGCCAATTTTTAAATTAAAAGAAAACTTAACTGATGTTGCAATTAAACTGTTAAGTACGTTATTAGAATCTCCGATCCAACAGATATTTAATTTTGAAATAGGTTTTCTTTTAATTTCTTCAACAGTAAAAATATCTGATAAAACTTGCGTTGGATGAGACGAGGGGCTCAGGCCATTAATAATTGGAATAGTTAAATATTTGCTAAATTCTTCTAATTTTTTGTCACTATCACTTCTTAACATAAAACCATTTCCATAAGTGGATAAAATTTTTGCTGTGTCTTCTATTGTTTCACCACCTTTAGAAACATGTAATTCATCAGGTCTTAATGTTAATGCACCTCCACCCAATTGCTTTATAGCTAAATAAAAACTTAACCTTGTTCTTAAGCTTGATTTTTCAAACATTTGTACAAGAAGTTTTCCTTTTAAAGGATTGTCGTCATCAACTTCAAGTGTGCTTAATTTTTTTCTTTTTATTTTTCTTTTTTTTGCATCTTCTAAAATTTTTCTTAAATCTGAAGCTGGTATATCTTTAAGATTAATAAAATGTTTCATTTTATTTATATTTTTTACAAACTTTTTTAATTATTTTTATTGCTAAATCTATTTCTTTTTTTTTAACATTTAGAGGTGGAAGTATTCTTATAACATTTTCTGCAGCTCTAATCGTTAATAGTTTATCATTCATTAATTTTTGAATAAACTTTGTTTGATCCTGGAATAATTGTAAACCTATTAAAAGACCAACTCCTCTTACTTCTTTAATAGTATTTGGAAATTCTTTTTTTAGTTTATTAAGCTCAGAACAAAAATAATTTGATAATTTTTTTACATTTGTAAGAAACCCTTTTTCAAATATTTGGTCTAAAACTGCATTTCCTACTGCCATAGCCAATGGATTGCCTCCAAAGGTTGAGCCATGTGTTCCTGCTGTCATCCCTGAAGCAACTTTTTTAGACATCAAAACTGCGCCAATCGGGAAGCCCCCACCAATACCTTTGGCTATTGGAACAATATCAGGTTTTATCTTTGAGTTTTCAAAAGCAAAAAAATTGCCAGACCTTCCAATTCCACACTGTACTTCATCTAAAATCAGTAAAATTTTTTTTTTATTACAGATTTTTCTTAATTCTTTTAAACACCAGTCTGGAACAACTTTTATCCCTCCCTCTCCCATTACAGTCTCTATCATAATAGCAGCTGTATTTTTAGTTATAGATTTTTTTAAGGAATTATGGTTACCAAACTCAAAATGATCAAATCCATCAACTTTTGGACCAAAACCCTCCGTCATCTTCTTTGATCCACTTGCATATATTGTAGCTAAAGTTCTTCCATGAAATGAGTTTTTAACACACAGAATTCTATTTTTTTTAGGTTGACCAATAGTATAAAAATATCTTCTAGCAACTTTTATCGCTGCTTCTGTAGCTTCTGCTCCACTATTTTGAAATATTACAGAACCAGCAAAAGTTTTTTTTGTTAACCTTTGAGCTAATTTTTCACCTTCTGGAATTATAAATGCATTTGAGACATGCCAAAGTTTTTTTGACTGTTTATTAATTGCTCTTACTAAATACGGATTGGCGTGTCCAAGAGAATTAACGGCTATACCTTGTATAAAATCTAAATATTTTTTACCTTTAGAAGAATACAAAAAACTTCCTTTTCCATATTTAAATGAAATTTTTCTTCTATTGTAGTTTTTTGCTAATGCACTCATAATAATTTAAGTTTTTATTTTATAACCTTTTTTATAGAGATAAAAAGCTATAAACCACATTACAAAACTTAGTATTGTTAGATATGCTATCCCATAGCTTATTGATCCATCTGCAGTTCCAAGAAAACCAAATCTAAACCCATCTATCATGTAGAAAAAGGGATTAATATGACTTATCGATTGGAAAATTTTTGGTAGTCTATCTATTGAGTAAAAGACTCCAGATAAAAAACTTAAAGGTGTAATAATAAAGTTAGTAACTGTTGCTGTATGATCAAATTTTTCAGCCCAGAGACCAGCTATAAAACCAAGACTTCCCAATATAAAAGCACTTAAAAATCCAAAAAGAAAAATATAAAAAATATTATTAATTGGCAATTCCACTATTAATGAAAAAACAATGATTGAAATAAATGCTATTAAAAAACTTCTAGTAAGTGCCGCAAGTATTATTGCCATTGACACTTCTAGAGCGGATAGTGGTGCGTAAAGCATATCAACAATATTTCCTTGTATTTTTCCAATCATTAAAGATGATACGGAGTGGCTAAATGATTGAGTTAGTATACTCATTGCAATTAACCCAGGGGCTAAAAAGCTTACAAAAGAGTGTCCAAGGACTTCTCCCCTATCATTTCCTAGTGCTAAAGATAAAACAGACAAAAATAATAGACTTGATACAAGTGGAGATAGAAGTGTTTGTTGCCAGACTGCAATAAACCTATTGCATTCTTTTAACCACAAACTTTTAAAACCTATCCAGTTAATAAAACCAAATTTTTTTACTCTAATCTCGTATTTTTTATTTAATTCAACCATGAGTAACCATATATAAATATTTTTTTAAATAATTGTGTAAAAAACAAAAATTACTCTTGTTTTTTTTTAAATATCATGTGTTCTGTATATAGTTATAAAAATTAATTAATATACAATATATAGACATATATGAGCTGGGATGACGAAAAAGTTGCAAAATTAAAAGAGCTTTGGGGTAAAGGAAATACAGCTAGCCAAATTGCAGAAATAATAGGTGGCATAAGCAGAAATGCAGTTATTGGTAAGGCTAATAGATTAAACCTTTCCTCAAAAATAAAGGCTCGAAGCGTCTCTCACAATAAAGGTTTTCAAAATGAAACAGGGGATAACACAAAGCAAAAACGGGGAAGAAAAAGTAGATTTCAATCTTTAATTATTGAAAAAGATTTTGAACCTGAAAATCCTAAAAAGTTAGAAGAGTTAGATGATAGTTCATGTAAATGGCCAATAGGTCACCCTGAAGAAGAGTCATTTTACTTTTGTGGTAGATCTTCCTTGAAAGATTTTTCATACTGTAAGCTTCATTTACTTTATGCTTATCAGCCCAAAGGTAAAAAAGAAGAAGCAAATGAAAAAGAAGATGATACTCCTCAATATATTGAGAAAAAATCTAATACTGCTTAAAAAAATAAATAGCTAAAATATATTTTTTCCTATTTTTTGTTCTAATGTCAATCTTAATAGATCTAATATATAAAAATAAATCTTTAAGATAAAAAATTATATTTAAGAATTAATTAAATCTTAATTTATTAGATTGTATTTTTTAGTGGAATACTGGCCACCCTCTTTCCACATATAGCAATATTTTTCAACTTCTTTCTCAAAAATTTTTTTACTAGGAGCTCCAATATCAAAATTAGTTTGATATTTTTTTGATGAAATATTATCATATTTCAAGATTCTAAGCTGATCAACTGTCAATAATGGTTTTGGAAATAATTGAAAAAAATTGGCTGATAAATTTGCAATAAAAAAAGGAAGTGGAATTAAAATTCTATTCTTATTAATAAGCTTCAATAATTTTTTTAATATATCTTTAAATGAAATAGTTTCAGGACCAACACACTCAATTATTTTAGAATATATATTTTTAGACACAACATGATAAATAATATCTGTCAAATCAGAGGAATGTATTGGCATAAATTTAGTGTCTCCATTATAATATAAGGGAAAAATTGGCATTCTATTTAACAATGTCATAAAATTTGTTGTGAAGTTATCATCCACAGAATAAACTATTGATGGTCTTAATATTGTTGCTAAGGGAAAATTTTTTTGGATATTGGTTTCACCTTCAAGTTTGCTTTTTGCATACTCAGAGTCAATTGCTTCATTAATTCCAAGAGCAGATAAGTGAATAAACTGTTGCACCTTATATTCCTTACAAAGCTTTGCTAAAATAGATGGAAAAATAGAATGGATATTTTTAAAAGTATTACCTTTTTTATTTTCATATAAAATACCAATCAAGTTAATACAAATGTCTGTTTTACTAAAAAGTTTTCTAATCTTTGACTCTTCAAAAATATTAGCCTCTATAATATCAACGTATCCTGCATTAGCTTGAGTTTTAATGACATAGCCTTTTTGATGAAGGTTTCTAGTAACAACAGTTACTTTATAATTATTTTTAGTAAGCTTTCTTATTAAATGACGACCTATTTGACCGCTACCGCCAAAAATTAGACAATTTTTTGGTTTCATATATATATAATTAAAAATGAATATTGATATTAAACTTCACAGGAATGATCTACCAGAAGATTTAGATTTAGGCAATATTATAGCAGTTGATGGGGAGTTTATGGGACTCAATGTTAAACGTGATCCTTTGTGCCTTATTCAAATTTCCTGTGGAAATTCAGATGCTCATATTATCCAATTAGAAAGATCAAATTATGATGCTCCTAATTTAAAGAAAATTCTTTCAAACGAAAAAATAGCAAAAATATTTCATTATGGCAGAGCAGACATGGCACATATTAAATATTATTTAAAAACTGAGACTAAAAATATTTTGGATACAAAGATTGCTTCTAAATTAGCTAGATCTTATTCAGATAGTCACTCTCTTAAAACTTTAATAAAAGAATTTGTTAATATTGATATAAGTAAACAATTCCAAAGCTCAGACTTTGGTGGAGAATTAACACAGGCTCAATTGAAATATTGTGCTAATGACGTTGTGTATTTACATAAAATTCATGACGAGCTAAATAAAATTCTTGTACGAGAGAATAGAATTAATTTATATAATGATTGTCTTAAATTTTTAAAAACAAGAGTAGATCTTGATTTAGCTTTATTTAAAGACGATATATGGGCTCATTAAAATGATAAAAAAAAATTATAAAACAATTGCAAAAAACGTAATTGATTTAGAAATAAAAGCTTTAAAAAAATTAAAAAGTTCTATTAATAATTCTTTTAATGATGCTGTTGATGCAATTACAAAATGCCAATCTAAAGTAATTTTATGTGGCGTGGGGAAAAGCGGTTTAATAGCTTCTAAAATTGCCGCAACACTATCATCTGTTGGCACTCCTTCTTTTTCACTTTCAGCAAATGATTGTTCTCATGGTGACCTTGGAAGTATTTCAAAAAAAGATATTTTAATTTTAATAAGTTATTCTGGCTCCTCAGATGAATTAAAAAATATAATAAAATATGCTAATAGATATAAAATTACATTAATTGGAATAGTCTCCAAAAAAAACTCATTACTCTATAAAGGCTCTGATATAAAATTATTAATTCCAGAAGTAATGGAAGCGGGACTTGGAATTGTACCAACTTCAAGTACAATTAATCAACTGAGCATTGGGGATGCTTTAGCTGTAGCAGCGATAAATAAAAAAAATATTAGCAAAAAAGATTTTAAAAAATTTCATCCTTCTGGAAGTCTAGGAGCAAAACTAAAAACTGTTGAGGATATTATGCTCACAAAAAATAAAATTCCTTTTATTAATGAAAATTCAAAAATGAAGAGTGCTCTAAAAATTATCACCTCAAAAAAATTGGGTTCTTTAATAGTTAGAAATAATAAAGGAGATACAACGGGTATTATTACAGATGGACAAATTAGAAGAGTTGGACAAAAAAACAAAAATTTACATGATCTAAAAGTTAAAAAAGTTATGACAAAAAACCCAATTAAAGTTGATAAAGATATGCTTGCTTTAAAGGCTCTTTCTATAATGAACGAAAAAAAAATAACCAGTTTGTGTGTAAATGACTCAAATAAAAAAAATAAAACAATAGGAATTCTTCATATTCACAATTTACTTCAAGGTAGTATTGATTAAATAAAGATGCAAAAAAAAATATTTTTACAAATTAGTTTATTTTTTTTGGTTTTACTTATTATCTTTGTAACATTTAATAAATATTTCCGTACAACTGAAGAAAATCAGTCTTCTAATAATTCTCTAAATGATAATAAAAAAATAAGTGATGAAAAAAAAAGCAATGTAATAAAAAATATTTATTATATTTCAACTGATAATGGTGATAATGTTTATGAAATAATGTCTGATATAGGTGAAATAGACTTAGAAAACCCTTCAATAATTTTTATGAAGGATGTTACTGCTAAAATAACTTTTGCAAATTCAGAACCTGTACATATAACCTCAAAGTATGCAAAGTATAACAATGAAAATTATGAAACTACTTTTTCTAAAAATATTTTAGTTAAATATGTTGATCACAAAATACGAGCTGAAGAAATGAGACTCTCTATGGAAGAAAATTTAGCAACATTAAGTGAAAATATTTTTTATAATTATTCTGATATTGAACTTATTGCAGATAAAGTAGAAATTGATTTATTAACTAAAGACTCAAAAATATTTATGGATAATAATTATAAAAAAGTTGAAATAACTAAAAAAAATAAAAATGGCGATTATTAAAAAGTTTAGAATTACTTCTTTTAAAAAAAAAAAACCTCTAGTTTCATTAGATAAAATTTCTTTATCTTTTGGAAAAAGAAAAATATTAGACAATATTTCTTTTAAAATAAACCAAGGAGAAATTTTGGGAATGCTTGGTCCTAATGGGGCAGGTAAATCAACTATATTCAATTTGATTACTGGGTTGATAAAACCTGACTATGGATCTATTTCTTTTAAAAATATAGATGCAACTAATTATCCAATATTTTTGAGAACTGTTAAATTTAAAATAGGATATGTCCCACAAAATGGGGGATATTTTCATGATCTAACTACGATGGAAAACCTGAGAGCAATAGGTGAAATTTTAATACCTGATAATAAAGAAAGATTAACAAAAATTGACATGCTGATTTCAAAATTTGAACTTGATGCAGTAACAAATATTAAAGCAAATCTTTTGTCTGGTGGACAAAAAAAAAAATTAGTTATTGCTTTAACGTTGCTTGGTGATCCGAAAATTTTACTTTTAGATGAGTGTTTTGCAGCTTTAGATGTGCTTACAATAAAGATGCTTCAACAAATAATTGTAAACCTTCAGACAGAAAATAATATTGGTATTTGCATATGCGACCACCAAGCTAGAGATTTGTTGTCTTGTGTGGATGTTGCAATGATACTATCAAATTGTAAAATTATTGCTAAAGGATCTCCATCTCAACTAATTAATGACCCTACAGCGAAAAATGCATATTTTGGAGATTCGTTTAAGATCAATTAATAAATAGATCAAAATGACAAGTTCACTTAGGATAATTAATAAAATCAAACCCTACAATAAAGTTATAGATATAGATGGAGATAAAAGTCTTTCTATTAGATGGGCTTTACTTGCTTCACAAGCTAAAGGTAAATCAAGAGCCTATAAGTTATTAAAGTCGCAAGACGTTCTGAGTACATTAAGTTGTTTAAAAAAACTTGGAATAAAAATAATGATTAAAAATAAATACTGTGAGATACAAGGAAAAGGTATCAACGGGTTCAATTACAAAAAAAATTTAGTATTAAACGCTGGGAATTCTGGAACCCTTGGAAGATTAATACTCGGCTTGCTAGTTCATTCACCAAAAAAAATCAAATTAATTGGTGATAGAAGTTTGTCGAAAAGGGATTTTTCAAGAATAACCGAGCCACTAAATAAAGTTGGTGCTAGATTTTTTTTTAACAAAAAGAATAAATTGCCTTTGTCTATATTGGGAACGAAGTTTGCAAAACCAATAGATTATATAGAGAGTAAAGGGTCAGCTCAATGCAAAAGCTCTATTATGCTATCAGCTCTTAACACCAAAGGAGAAACCAAAATTAAAGCTAAAAAATCAAGAACGCACACTGAGCTCCTTTTTAAATATCTAGGGATACCAATTAAGATTAAAAAAACAAAAAAATTTGATTTTATTAGAATAAATGGAAAAAAGGAGTTCAGATCTTTCAATTACAAAATACCTGCTGATATAAGTTCAAGTGCTTTTTTTATAGTTCTTACAGCACTATCAAAAAACTCAACACTCATAATCAAAAATGTTAATATTAATACATCTAGGGTTGGTGTAATAAAAATACTGTTGAAAATGGGTGTTAAAATATCTCTTAGAAATAAAACTAATTATAAAGGAGAAAAAATTGCAGATATTTCTATAAAAAGCTCAAAAAATTTAAAAGCTATAAATTGTCCAGTAAACTTAAATAGCAGCGCAATAGATGAATTTTTAATTATTTTTTTAGTTGCTGCTAGATCGAAAGGGGTGTCATATTTTAAAGACTTGTCTGAGCTCAATCAAAAAGAAAGCCCTAGATTAGATTGGGGATCAAAAATATTAAACTTAATGGGAGTCAAAACAATTACGACAAAAAATTCAATTAAAATTTTTGGAAATCCTAATCTAAATATTAAAAAAAAAATTATAGTCAAAGATTATTTGAAAGACCACAGGGTGTTTATGACAAGTGTAATTGCAGCATTAGTTTTTGGGGGAGAATGGACTATTCATGATAAGGACTCTATTCAAACTTCTTTCCCATCCTTTTTAGATATAATAAATAGAATAAGCAAAAAAACTTTATGAAATTAAAAAATAAAATAAAAGTTGCCATAGACTCTCCTGCAGCTGCAGGTGCTGGAACTCAAGCAAAGTTAATTTCAAAACATTACAATCTTTTTTATTTAGATACCGGAAAAATTTACAGATTAATTGCAAATATTAAACTTGCCCAACCAAAGAAATTTGGCCTTACCTTGATTAGAAAAAAAATGAATAGATTAAATTTAAAAACTCTTCAAAATAAAAGACTATTATCTGACGAAGTTGGAACAATGGCTTCGATAATAGCTAAAGATAAAAAAATAAGAAAGCTTGTTCATGCATTCCAAATTAAGAGTGCGTACCATCCCCCCAAAAAATATAGTGGCTCTTGTTTGGATGGAAGAGATATAACATATAAGATTATTCCAGATGCTGATTTTAAGTTCTTTATAACTGCTAGTGCTAAGACTAGAGCTTTAAGAAGATATAAAGAATTGAAAAGATTAAATGAGAAAAAATCATTTAATGAAGTCCTAAAAAGTATCAAAAAACGTGATAAAAGTGACTATAATAGAAAAATTTCACCCCTAAAAAAAACTAAAGATTCAGTATTGCTGAATACAAATAACCACACTATAAGATCATGCTTTTTAAAAATTAAAAAAATTATGGATAAAAAAATTAAAGCTTAATGGAAATTTATAAAGACTTATCAAATCCTGCATCTAAAGAATTTGAAAAATTACTAAACTCACAATTTACTAAAACTAAAAACCTTGAAGAAGGAAAAATAATTGTTGGTACAGTTAACAAGGTAACAGATAACTTTGTTTTTCTTGAAGTACCAGGACTAAAATCTGAACCAATACTAGACATAAATGAATTAAAAAGTATGGGTATTCTTGATAAAGCAAAAATAGGAGAAAAAATTTCTGTTTTACTTGAAAGACTTGAAGATAAAAAAGGTGAAGTGTTAGTTTCAGCATCTAAAGCACAAAAAATCCAAGGATGGGACAAGTTAGTTGAGGCTTTTGATAACAACCAACCTATCATGGGCAAGATTACTGGTCGTGTTAAGGGTGGATGTATCGTGGAACATATTGAAACTGGATCTCTAATGTTTTTACCTGGATCTCAAATTTCAGATAAACCTTTGAAAGACATAAGTCATTTAATGAATGAACCCCAAAAATTTGCCCTTATAAAACTAGACAAAGTTAGAGGAAATGCATGTGTTTCTAGAAGAGAAATAATCTCATCATTTAAAAAAGAGGATAAAATAAAAATAGTCGAAAAATTTAAAGTTGGCGATGTTATTAAAGGAGCAGAAGTAAAAGGTTATAGTTCATTTGGTTGCTTCTTTAGTGTTAACGGTGAACTTGACGTATTAGTTCATCTTCAAGAAATTTCTTATTCAAGAGTTAATCATCCAGACGAAGTTTTTAATATAGGTGAAAAACATGATCTATTAGTTATTTCAGTAGATAAGGAAAAACTTCAAGTAGGTTGTTCTGTTAAACAACTTTCCCCAGATCCTTTTGAACACATTACCAATTATGAATTAAATAAAATTTACAAAGTTAAGGTAGTTAAATTAATGGACTTTGGTGCATTTTGTGAATTAGAACCAGGGCTTTCAACTTTGCTTCATTCAAGTGAATTAAGTTGGACAAAAAAAAACATATCAGCAAAAAAAATGTTTAAAGTTGGAGATGAGATTGATTGTGTAATAACTGAAATTGATAAAGAAAAGAGAAGAGTTGCGATCTCACATCGTCTAACAAGTCAAAATCCTTTTGAAACTTTTGAGAAGGAATACCCAGTAGATTCTGAGGTAGAAGGTATAATTGCTAGTAAAAATGAATACTCTATATTCTTAAAAATTGATGACCTAAATATTGATGCATTTTTACATTGTAATGATCTTACATATCTAACAAATGGTGAGGAAGAATTAGCAAAACATAAAATTGGTGATAAATTAAAAGTTAAAGTTTTAGAGATCAAATCTGCTGAACAAAAGATTAGGGTTGGCTTGCGTCAAACTCAACCTGACCCATTTGACTGGTTTAAAGATAAAAAAGTTAAAGAAACCATTACTGTGAAGATTATTTCAACTGACAATAAAGGTTTAATTGTTAGACCAGAGGGATGTGAGATGGACTTTATAATCAAAAAATCTGCTATTGCTATAAATGCTGCTGATGCTAGACCTGCCAGATTTACTGGTGGAGAGAGAATTGACTGTGCAATTGCTGAATTAGATCATAATAAAAGAAAAGCTACATTGAGCATTAAGCTACTTGAAGAGATTGAAAGAAAAGAAGCTTTAGATAAGTATGGTTCGGAAGGCTCGGGAAAAAATTTACCTTTTTCATCATTGTCTGATGATCTAGAAAAAAAAGATAAAGAAAAAAAAGAAGACGAATAAAAAATTGGCTATTGTAAAATCAAAGCTTCTAAAACAACTCTCAGATAACTACCCGAATTTTTTAAAAAAAGACCTCAAAAAATTTACTGATATTGTTTTAACTGAAATTAAAGAAGCACTTAAAAGAGGGGATCGAGTTGAGTTAAGAGGTTTTGGTGTTTTTTCGACTAAAACTCAAAAAGCTAGAATATCTCGAAACCCAAAAACCTCAGAAAAAATAAATACCCCAGAAAAAAAAACAATTCACTTTAAAATGGCAAAAGAATTATTCAAAAAATTAAATAATGACTAAAAAAAAAATTTTTGTAGCCTGTGATGTATCCAGCCAAAAAGAAATATTGGATTTGTTAGAATTAATTCATAAAGATATTTCAGGAATCAAAATTGGATTACAATATATTACTCAAAGAAGTCCTAGTGATATTAAAGAGCTGTCAAAATTTAATAAACCTATTTTTTACGATGGAAAATTTTTTGATATCAAAAATACGTTGGTTGAGTCTATAAAGTCTCTCAAAGAACTAAATATAAAATATGCAACTGTTCATCTACTAAATGGGCTTGAGTCTCTTAGTGCAGCCAATAAGGCTGCTCAAGATATAAATTTAAATTTATTAGGTGTTTCAGTTTTAACAAGTTTTAGTGACGAAGATTTAAAAAAACTAGGCTTTAATAACAATGTTGAAGACCAAATTAAAAAATTAACTCAGATTGCTGTCGATGCAAATCTTTATGGTATAATTTGTAGCCCACTAGAAATAAAAATAATTAAGAGCATAGCACCTAATCTTAAATGTTTTACTCCAGGTATAAGAATGAATGAAGTAAAGGATGATCAAAAAAGAACCATGAATGCTAACGAGGCAATTAAAGAAGGTAGTGACTGTCTGATAATAGGTAGGCCTATTACAAAAGGTAATCCAAAAGAAAATATAAAAAATATTCTCTCATCAATAAAATAAATGAAATCAAAAATTTGTGGAATTTCTGACACTATAACTTTAGAATATTTAACAAAACATTCTAGACCACCTCAATACATCGGTTTTATTGTAAACTACCCAAAATCTAAAAGATTTGTTCAATATAATGATCTCAAAGAACTTTTAAAAATTGATAAAATAAACTCAAACTATGTAGCTGTATTAGTAAGTCCTAATGAATATATTCTTGAAAAAATAAAGAATTTACCATTTGATTATTATCAACTTTATGATTGTACTCCGACTGAGGCTAAATCAATCAAAGAAAAATATGATAAGAAAATTATTATTGCGATAACAGTCAAAGATAAAAACGATGTTTTAAAATATATGGAATACAGTGAGTTTGCAGACATAATACTTTTTGACAGCAAGGGTTACGAAAAAAGTATATCTTTTGATCATCAATTAATTAAAAATCTTAAAATTAATAAAGAATTAATGTTGGCTGGAAATATTCAAGTTGAGGATAATCTTGAAAATTATAAAGAAATAGCAGACATTATAGATATTTCTGGAGGTCTAGAAACATCTGGATTAAAAGATATTTCAAAAATAAATACTTTTTTAAATAAAATTAAATAGATAAATGATAAAACTGAAAAAAAAAATTCCTTTAATTGATCAACATGACAAAAGTGGATTTTGGGGTGGTAAGTTTGGTGGAAATTTTATACCCGAAACTTTAAAAAAACCTGTTGAAGACTTAACAGTACTTTTTGAAAAACTTAGACATGATAAAAAATTTCTTAAACAAAGAGATTATTACTTTAAAAATTATATAGGGTCTCCTACTTCATTAGTGAAACTTCAAAACTTATCTGATCACCTAGGTGGTGCACAAATATATGCCAAAATGGTATCAGAGGCCAACGGAGGAGCTCACAAAATTTATAATGCGACAGTTCATTGTTTAATAGCTAAGAAAGCTGGAAAAAAATATATAGTAGGTGATACAGGTGCTGGCTATGCGGGAAAAATGTTAAGCATGGCTGCAAAAAAATTTGGTCTAAAATGTAAAATATTCATGGGAGCAAAAGATATAATGAGGCAAAAGCCAAATGTTGATGCAATGAAAAAAAATAATGCTGAAGTTGTACCTGTTTACTCTGGAAGTCAAACATTGGTTGATGCAGTTAGTGAATGTATGCGTTACTGGGTTTCAAACTGTGATAATACCCATATGGCAGTAGGATCTACAGTTGGTCCTAATATATTTGTTAAGATTTGTGGTTGGAGTACAGCTCAAATTTCAAGAGAACTAAAAATACAAATTCAATCGGAATTTAAAGGTTTTCCAAAAAAAATTAAGCTTATAAACTGTGTGGGTGGCGGGAGTTCAGCATATGGTTTTTGGAGTGAGTTTATTGATTATGATAAAAAACAAATAGAGTTAATTGGTGTTGAAGCTGGTGGTCCAAAAAATTCAAAACTTCATGCTGCTCCATTAACAAATGGAGCTAAACTTGGGATATTACATGGTGCTGCAGCCTATGTTTGCCAAAACAATGAAGGACAAATTAATGATACTGACTCTATTTCTGCAGGATTAGATTATCCTGGTGTTTCACCTATTCACTGTTTCTTAAAAGACATAAAAAGAGCACGCTATACATCTGCAACAGATGAAAGTGCTTTAAATGCTTATAAATTAGTCACCAAACTTGAAAAAATAAATCCAAGTCTTGAACCAAGTCATGCGTTTGCAGAGGCGATTTTAATTGCTCCTAAACTAAATAAGAATTCGATTATTATAGTAAACTCATGTGGAGATGCAAAAAAAGATCGTGATATTTTAAAAGCAAGATTAGGAAAGCCTAATTAAATGTCTTTAATTAACTTAACATTTAAAACAACCAAAAAAGAAAAGAGACCTGCTTTACTTACCTATACAGTTGCAGGTGATAATAATAAAAAAAAATCTTTAGAGATACTAAAATCAATTGCAAGTTATGCTGATATTTGTGAGATAGGTTTTCCGCACAACACACCTATTGCTGATGGAGGTCAAATTCAATCAAGTGCTTACAGAGCTCTAAAAAATGGTATTAAAATTAAGGATGTTTTTTCAATAGTAAAAAACTTTAAAAAATCTAAACATGCAAAGCCTGTAATATTGATGGGTTACTATAATATGATTTATCAATTTGGTGAAAATAACTTTATCAATACTTGTAAAATAGTTGGTGTTGACGGATTAATTGTTGTTGACCTTCCTTATCCTGAAAATAAAAATCTTGCAAAAAAATGCAAAAAAAAAAATATTACCTTTGTACAATTAGTTTCACCGACTACATCGACAATTCGTATGAAAAAAATTATAAAAGATTCTCATGATATGGTTTATTATATCAGTATGTTGTCAACAACAGGAGGTAAATTAAAGGTTGCTCCAAAAAAGATTATTGAACGATATAATAATATTAAAAAAATAGATAATAATAAGAACATAGTAATTGGCTTTGGAATCACTGAAAAAACGATTTCTTCATTAAAAGAAGCTGATGGATTGGTTATTGGTAGTGAGCTATGTAAAGAAATCTCTAAATCAATTAAAAATAGACAAAATCCTGTCACAAACGTAACTAATGTTGTAAAAAGATTAAAGAATAAAATTTTATGAACTGGATAAAAAAAACTTTACGTTTTGGTGAAAAAATAAAAAGAATAATAAAGAAACGTCCAAGCAAAGATGAAATTGAAAACAGTGACTGGGCATCTTGTTGCAAAGGCCCAATTCTTAAAAAAGAACTGGAGGATAATCTATGGGTTTGCCCATCCTGTAACAAGCACCACAGAATAAGCCCAAGTCAAAGATTTAATTTTATTTTTGGTAAAAATAATTATGAAGTTTTAAAAACTCCAATTCCTCAAGACGATCCTTTAAATTGGAAGGACTCAAAGCCTTATACAGACAGATTAAAATCTGCTAGAAAAAAAACAGGTATGGATTGTGGAATGATGGTAATTAAAACAAATATTAAAAATATTAATTTAACTGCTATCGCGTCTGATTTTAACTTTGTAGGTGGTTCTATTGGTGCAGCTGAAGGTGAGGCCTTTTTATATGGAATTCAACATGCAATAGAAAATGACCAACCGTTTGTAGTCTTTACTTCTGGTGGAGGAATGAGAATGATGGAATCTTTAATTTCACTATCTCAAATGACCAGAACAACTCTAGCTATAAATGAGCTTAAGAAAAATAATCTTCCATACATCGTAGTATTAACAGATCCAACAGCGGGTGGCATAACGGCATCTTATGCTATGTTAGGTGATATACACCTAGCTGAACCAGGTTCTCTTATCGCTTTTGCAGGTGCTAGAGTTATCCAAGGAACTGTTAGAGAAGAGTTGCCTGAAGGGTTTCAAAAAAGTGAATATGTTGAAAAAACTGGTTTTGTAGATTTAATAGTTGAGAGAAAAGATTTAAGAGAAAAAATTGGAACATTATTATCGATATTGTTAAAGAAAAACTCTGCTATAAACTCAACAACAAATGAAACTTCAGAAGATAGTAGAACGCTTACAAAGGCTGCATCCTAAAGAAATTGATCTAAGCTTGGATCGAACTAAGGATCTTTGTCAAAAACTTGGAAACCCACAAGATCAAATTAATTGTATTTCAATCGTTGGCACAAATGGAAAATACTCAACTATTCAAGCCATTTATGCAATTTTAAAAGAAGCCAATTTTAAATGCAATGTTTACACTAGCCCCCATATTTTAAAAATAAATGAACGATTTGTCTTTGATAACAAGGAGTTAAGTGATGATGAATTAGCCAATTTATTTGAAGAAATAGAAAAAATTAATAATAACAATCCTTTAACATACTTTGAGGCGTTAACCGCTTGTTATTTCTACAAAGCTGCTCAATACCCAGACAATATCAATCTTGTAGAAGCTGGGTTATTCCACCGATTTGATGCAACCAATATACTAAAAAAAAATCTAGCTAGTTGTGTGTGTTCATTGTCTATTGACCACACAGATTGGCTTCCAATAGATGAGCGAACAGTTGAAAAAATTGTATTTGAAAAAACATCCACGCTTTTAAATTCAAATATTATTGTGGCTAAACAAAGTAATAAAGAGACAATGGATTGTATTAAAAAAACTATCTTTAAAAACCTATCTAATAAAGTATTTTTTAATGATGATTTTAGTTACTCAGTTAATGAGAATAATTTCTTTTATTATGAAGATAAATTAGGTGGATTAAAGCTTCCAATGCCTAATGTTCTTGGACAATTTCAATTAGAAAATATCTCGACTGCAATAGCGACCCTCAGAACTTTAGATATTGGTATTAAAGATGAACATATTCAAAAAGGAATTACAAAAATATCTAGCCTGGCAAGACTTCAGGAAATTAAATCTGGAAAATTAAAAGAACTAGTTAAAAATAATAAATTAATTGTAGATGGAAGCCACAATGAAAATGGTAGCCAGGCTTTGAATAGATTTCTTCAAAGTTTAGATTGTAGAAAACACATTATTATTGGGATGATGGCAAACAAGGAGCATGAAAGATATATCAGTTACTTTAAAGATATGTCATCAGTAACAACTATAGATATTCCCAATCAACCAAACTCCATTAGTGGAAAAGAATTAAAAGAAAAACTTAAATATATATCCAATGTCCAATACCAACCAAATATAGAGCAAGCTATTAAATCAATTGATCTAAAAAAAGATGATATTATTTTAATTACTGGGTCTTTATATCTTGCTGGAGAAGTTTTAAATTTAAATTAGATATTTTCTTTAATCCATGCAACTATGTCTGACTTAGGTGTTGCACCAACCTTAGTTGATTTTAATTCTCCATCTTTAAATAATAACATAGTGGGAATTCCTCTAACCCCATATTTGCTAGGAGTATTTGGCTCATTATCAATATTATGTTTAGCGATTGTTACTTGATCTTTCATTTCATCTGAAATTTCTTCTAATGTTGGTCCTATCTGCTTGCAAGGTCCACACCATTCTGCCCAAAAATCTACCACAATAGGCTTTGAAGATTTTAAGACTTCTGTATCAAAGTTATCATCTGTAACACTTACTGTTGTCATAATAAATCTTGTATATTTGATTCAATTTATAATTCAATGTGTAAAAAAAACTTTTTTTAATTAATTAACAAAAAAATCATACACTCTCATATTTTTTTTGGATTCCCTCAACAAACTCATTAATTTCATCCAAAAATTTAAGCTTTTCTTGATCTTTTTCATTAGTATATTTTTCTCTTAAATTATCACACTCAAAATAAAATTCTTTGCAAGTCCACCACTTTTCTTTCTCATTACTTAGTATTCTCTCAGCTATTCCTCTTTTGATTGTTTTAAGCATATCTGCAGGCAATGTTTCAGGTGACTCTTGATAAATTATTTTCTTTCCAAAGCTTACCATTCTTTCATCTTCAAATTTGTCTAATAAAATCAGTTTATCTTTCCATGAAGCAGCATGCCATTTTGGAAATAAAGCTGTATCTTTTTGGGGAGTAAATTTTTTATAGATAGTTTCTTCTGCAAGAAGATCTTCTTGTGAGTCAAATTGTGCTTTTTCTTCAGCATTTTCCCTTAACGCTGTTAAAATATTTTGTGAAAATTTTTCATTACTAGTTACTACTTTTGCACGCTCTTTTATTAAATCAGGATCTAGGTTGCTATAAGGTTCAACTTGCATTCCATAACTAGAGTCTAAAATTATTGGGGCTTTATTAGAACGAATTGTTTTTAAAAATTTTAATTTTTTAATAGCAACTTTAAGTTCTGAAACTGACATATTCAACAATGGTACTGGATCTACTTTAAGATCTACTGCTTGTCCCCATTGATAGATCGGATGTATACAATATTTAGGATGAAGTGGAGCAACTACATATCTATAATTTTTACCAAAATGATATTCTGCTAAAGTAAATATTTTTTCTTTTTTTATAATAACTTCAGTATCTGCCTTATTTGCTGTCCTTAAAAAAGTGCTCCAAGTTTGAGGTTGATTTTTTTTAATTAAACCTAAAACTTTAACAGTAAGTTCTGCATCAAATAAGGCTGAGTGAGCACCAGAAGACTCGAAGCCATTCATTCTAGCTAATGACTCTAACTTCATTACAGCGTTACCTTTTGCATTGATTTCTGTCTTTACAACATTCTCATCTACAGCATGAGCTCCTCTTGCAATGTTAAGACCATCATGTCTTTTATTTGGAGTAGCATTTGTAATATAAGGATATCTAATTCCTCTAAAAAACTCATTCCTAATCATTTCGTCATCAAACCCTATGTTTGACCAACCCAAAAATATAGCAGGACTCCATTTTTTAAATATTGTTTCTAACTGACCTAACATTTGATAATGACTTAGGTTTCCTTTGGTTAATAATTCAACGCTAGTTTTATTAACTATTAAAGCCATTGCCTGAGGAATCTCTCCTTCTGGTAATCTGCATCTGAAATTAAAACGGTCTAATTCTTTAAAATTTGGATCAACTAAAATACCACCTACTTCTATGATACTTCCCCATGAAGTATTGGCACTGCTAGATTCTATATCCCATATTGCTAAATTCATTTTAGATCATATTTCTTTGATGATAATATTGTTCTACCTTTTCTAAAAACTTATTTTGATATTCTTCTAGTTTCGTACCTTGAATTCTAAAGTCTTGAAATAAATTATCTACAGTGCAAAGTAAAACGATTCCCTGAGTAATTCTTGAATTATACACAACATTGTGAGCTAATGAATAAGCACCTAATTGAAGGTAATAGTCTTCAATCCATTCCTCCTTTTTTGGCTTATTTGATTGTTTAAAATCTATAATTGTTTCTTGCCCCTCATACACACCTACCGCATCACATGTTCCAGCATACTTTCCAGGGTAAGCTAAACAGGATTCTGTTCCCCATACCTCTGACAATTTTCCTTTAATACCTTGCTCAATAATTTCATCAGCCATTTTTTTAGATTTATTATCCTCTTCATCTAAAAGTTCTAGATTGAGTTGACCCTTCAAGAATCTCTCAAGTATTAAGTGCATAGATGTACCGCGAGAACTGGCATCATTTTTAATTCTATTTGCTTCAGCAGTTCCCACTCTAGCTTTCCAATTTGCAAGTGAAGCTTTTTTTTCTTCACTTTGAGTTGCTTGTAAAATGGATGTAACTGATGGTAATTTTTCCTGATTAACAGCATACATTCTTGAACCACTCACCATTGATCTCATAGATTTTGGATATGTAAATTTATTATTCCAAATCATACTTGCACTTATCAAGAAGCTTTTCTTTTATCTACTATTCCAACTGCACCCATTGGACTTGAAGGATTTGGATCGTCATCGTCATCAAATAAAGGTGGAATATCATCAATATTTTTAATATTTTCTAAAGTTCTACTTATTGTTCTTGCGTCTGTACCAAAACTATCAACAACTCTCATTGCTTCTTCTAATTTTTTTCTAAGAATTATAACATTATCAAAATGTTTTGAAAATCGTGTACTGATTGTTTTTAATTGATTATAGATTTCTGTTGCACCTTTTTGAACTTTCAGCGATTGAAAGCCCATATGCAATGATTGCAAGTAAGCTGAAAGAGTATTTGGTCCACAAATTACGACCTTGTATTTTTTCATTAATTCTTGAGTTAATAATTCTTTAGTAGTTGCATCCTGATATTCAGTTAATTCTTTATATAAACTCTCAGTTGGGGCATAAACTATCGCAAAATCTGTAGTTTTTGGTGGAACGATATATTTTTCATTTACACTTTTAGCCTTAGCTTTAAAAGCAGTAGCTAATTTTGTTCTAGCATCTGCAACTGCCTTTTTATCGTCTGCATCATATGCATCAGTAATTGCTTTAAATTTTTCGACTGGAAAATGTGAGTCTACTGGAACTAAAACATCACCCTGAAGTCTAATTGCAAATTCAACATTTTCACTCGTATCTTCTTTCATTTTAACATTAGTCATAAACTGTGAGCTAGGTAGTAAATCTTTAATTAGTGCATCTAATGAAAACTCTGCAAGTGTTCCATATTTTTTAACACCAGCTAAAATCTTTGTTATACCTTCTTGACTTTTATTTAATAATTCAACTTGTTGATTAAAGTTTCCAACTTTTTCATCAACTTTTGTCAAGGCAGCTGTCATATCCTTAGTTACTCCAGTTGAAAGAGAATTAAATGATGTTGACATAGAGCTTAGTGAAGTATTAATTGTAGTGTTTAAAGAGTCTTTTAGCTTAATAATTTCTGCATTTAAATTTGCTATTTCTTCATTCTCTTTATTTTCATCTTTAGGCTTAGATCTTAAGTTTAAATATAAGCTTGCAAGTGTTGCAACTAACAAGACAACTAATAGAGTTAATAATATATTATCCATGATTCTCTCCTATTTTATAGTATAAAGCTCTAAATTCATCATAATTTATAACTGTTTTACTTTTCATTAATAAACTTTCGATACATACCTAATGAGCCTAGGCTTAGTTGAAGACTCACCCAATATTTTAATTGATTCGTTCACTTCTATATAAACTCTATAGAGCTGCATTCCCTCTTCTTGATCCTGAACTTCTTCAACTCTTATTTCATGAATCTTATCCATCTTAATTTAACATTCTTCTTGGTATCTTTAATTGCATAATTTCCTTCATATCTTGACAATCATCTTCTTTATAATTTTTTTCAATTGATTTTATAAATTCTTTAATAATTTTTTTGTCAAAACCCAGGTCTAACAGAAGCTTTGTGGCTTTTTTATTTTCTTCTGTAAAAATTAAATGTTCTGCAATTTGTAGGTACCTGATTAGAGCGTTTTCAGAAAATTCACCTGTAAATTGTTTTTTTTGAATATTTAATAAATCTTCTCGGTTAACCATAATTTTTCATCATTCATATAAGAGCTTTGGTTCTACAGGTAGAAAGGTTAAGCCCTGCTCTTTCGAATTTTAGATGCGTGTCAACAACAACATGGAGTACAATAAAACCACGTAAATAAAACAGAACCAAAGTTCTATAAACCTTATAAACTATGAGAATAAATGTGTCAATTAAATTCTCACATTAATCGACATTTTATTTCTTATTGACATTCTCATTAAAAATGCTATATGTCTACTCATGGCATTAAATGATAAACAAAGAAGAGAAAACTTCTTAAGACACGGCAACAGAAGATTAATTAACGCTGTGAAATCTGTAAAATTATTAAACAATATAGCTAACCAAAGGTACTACGGTTACGATGAAAAGGAAAAAAATATTATATTTAAAAAATTAGATGAAGCTGTGAAGGAAGTAAAAAACAGTTTTAATAAAGCAAAAAATAAAAAAAATAGAAACAATGAGGTTTTTTTTAAATAGTTTATGATCAAAAATAAATTATCTAATCAAGAGATAGTAACTGTTGCGATATATGCCCTAGGTTCAGGGGTTGGGACTTTTGATATTGAAACTATAGCAATTAAAGCAGATGAGCTAGCCCCTGGTAGATTTAGATGGAAAACCAGACCAGATTTAATTAGTGATAGTAATACCTGGGATGCTTTGTCCAACGCTAGGAAAAAAGGATATATTTTACAGCAAGCTAAAGTTTTTAAGGGAGGAAAAAAAGAAAAAGATACTGATAGCTATTTATTAACAGAAGAAGGCATAAAATTTTCAGAAAAAAATAGAAATATTGTTAAGGATTTTGATCAAAGTAAGATGAGAATTTCTGTATCAAAAGAACTTTATGAAAATACTAAAAATCGATTAATTGCTACTGAAGCGTATCAAAAAGCAAAAAATTCAAAAGAAAATGAAATTACAATCAAGGAGTTTAACAACTTTTTTAGAATAAATGATTATATGAAAAATATACAGAAAGAACAAAAAATTCAAAAAATTTTAAATTTATTTATCCATGAAAAAGAATTTAAAGAAGTAATAAAAAAGATTATTAAAAGCTTAACAAAAGGAGCACAAAATGCCCAATAATACACATAATAAATTCATGACTACTCACGCAGGTAGATCTTTATTAGAAGAAACAAAAAGATTTTCTAATGAAGGTAAAGCAGTGGGTGAATATGTTAAAAATAGCTGGCAATATTCAGATAAAGTAAATCATAATCCGACAGTAGAAATTATGGTTGATCAAGAAAATAAATCTATTCAAATAAAAGATGACTCAAATGGAATGTCTATAAAAAAAATCAATGAACAATTTCTTGTTCTGAACCAAGAAAACGAAGAAAGAAGAGAAGGTGATTTTGGAAGAGGAGAATATGGAACAGGCAAAATCGCAGGTTTAGGAATAGGACAAATTTTATCAGTTAGAACAGTTAAAGATAATAAGTTAAATAGATTTGAAATTCACAGAGAAGACTGCAAAGCATCAATATCAAAAGAAGGTGTGCAGGTTAGATGGAAAGATGAAGATATACAAACATCAGAAAAAAATGGAACTATAATAAATATTTTAGGGTTTAGACAAAAAAGACCAATAAATACAACCAGTATAAAAAAATTTCTTCAAACCAAAACACTTACTGAGACTGTTTATAAGAAAGAAATAAATTTATTCTTGCAGGCTGAAAAGTTAGAAAAAATAGAAATTCCTTTTGAAGAGGAGGAAATTATTCAACCAGATGAAAATTATAAAAAAATCTTAGGAGAAACAAGGTTGGTTATAAGGATTGCCACTAGAAAATTAGATGATGAAGAAAGAGGTATAAATGTATTAGCAAGAGGTATTCATAAGGCTTTTGTTAAAAATCCTACTGCAAGATATAATGAATTTATTTTTGGTACCTGTGAATGTGATAAATTAATAGATGAGGATCAAGACCCACCTATATTTGATAGCAGCAGAAGAGAGGAGCTTAATGAAGATAATCTTTTAGCACAAAAATTTAAAGAATTTGTTAGCGTCAATGTCGATAAAATTAGAAAAAAATTAGAAAAAAGAGCCAATGAGAGTAAACAAAAAGAAAAAGAAGAGGCATTAAAAAAAGAAGCTGAAAAAATGAAAAACTTTTTTAATGATGATTATAAAAATCAGGAATTAGAACTACAAAAAAGAGCAGCAAAAGCAAGAGGAAATATTGACGAAAAAGAAAAAGATATTCCATCTCTGGGTGAAACAAAAATTGTTGTAGGAAAAGATTTTAATGTAAATGTTATTGATGGTGATGATAATGCGGGTATCTACGATGGTAGTGGCGATGGTGAAGGAGGTGAAGGTGGAGACAATGGTAAGGCTGGAGGGAAACTTGACAGGACTGATCAAAAAACTACCGAACAGGGTAAAGAAAGAAAATCTAAGAAAAAAAAATCAGGCGGCGGTTTTGATTTTAAATTTGATCATTTAGGTAAAGATGATCATAGAGCTAAATACGATGATGATAGCAGAGTAATAACAATCAATTTAGATCATCCATTTTTAAAAAGAATAGAAGAAATGGCTGGAGGAGACCAGAAATCGTCGACATATATGAGGCCTGCCTTTGAGGCGGCAATTTTTGAATACGCTGCAGCTGTTACAACGCAAAAAGGAAATTCCAATATGCTAGATGATGCACTTTCTGACGGAGTAATAGAAATGCAAGAGAGAGTAGACACTCTTTTAAAAAAACTTGCTGCATTAGATTACTTTAATGACTAACATCTTAAGGTCTTTTAATAATCTTGATAATAATTTTATTAATACTTATAAAAAAAAAACTGGTTTTTGGTACACTTTTAAAAGATCTGTAAATGATTTAGAAAACCTATTTATTATATTTAGATATTTTGAAAGCTATGAAGGTAAAAATTGGTTTAAAAAACAAGAAGAATTATCTAATACGCTAATTAGAGCAAAATTATTAAATCCTAGCAGAGAAAAAATAAATGCCTCTGCAAATGCAAGAGGGTTAAAAAAAGTTTTTGAATTATTGGGTTTTTGTTTTGTTGATCATGATGAAAAATTAAAAATTACTGAAGCTGGGGTCGAATTCTTAAAAACGGAGGATAATCAAAAGAGATATGAAATTAAAACTAATCAATTATTAAAGTATCAAATAAATAATCCTTTAATCAAGTCTGATAAATATAAAAAAATGCAAATTAAACCTTTTGTGTTTCTTTTAGAATTATTATTTAAATTAGATAATCAATCTATTAATTCCACAGAATACAAATTATTTGTATCTAGAGCTCATGATCACAGTGATTTACAGGATGTGATTGATCAAATTAATTATTGGAGAATGATAAATGAGGATTCAAAAACTGTTATTATTAATCAAATTAAGAAATCAGATATTTATCAAAAAGTTTCTGGCTACAATGCCTATGGAATGATTTTCTTTGGTCAATCTAAGTACACAGAAGTTTCAAGTTTTGAAGATGAAAAAATTATTTTTTTAAAACAAAACAAAACTGAAGAAGTTAGTAAAATTCTCAAAGAACAAGACATATCTAAATACAAGCATGATATTAAAACCTTTGATAACTTCATGAAGTATTATGGTAACTTAGAAAATAAACAAGATATTGACTTTAATTCAAACAAACTAATTTATGATGATTGTTTATCTACAAAAAGTATTACACCATGGAAAGATGAATTAAAACAATCATCAAATGAAGAAAAGAATAGATTTTTTTTAAATAAAAAAATAGAAGAATTATTTTTTTTATCTGGCCGCACATTAAATACTCTTAAAAATGAAAATATTTTTTACCTTAAGGATCTTTTAATTTGGCAATTACAAAATCTTAAGCAAATGCAGGGAATGGGTCAATCTTCAATTGATGAATTAGATGAACAATTAAAAGCCTTTAACAAAAAAAATAATACAAGTCTTAGTTTTACCATTGCTGAGAAAAGAAAAATCATTCCAATTACAAAAAATCTATTTATCAAAATAGATGATATTGATTTTTCTGTTAGAACCATGAATTGTTTGAAAAATGACAATATAACTTTTATTGGGGATTTAGTGACAAGAACGCAGTCTTACTTGTTGCGTACACCTAATTTTGGTCAGAAATCACTAAATGAAATTAAGAATGTTCTTGATAGCATGTCGCTTTATTTGGGAATGGAAATTGTTTGGCCACCAGAAGATAATGATATTCATTCAGTAAAAAATATTACACCATGGAAGGATAAGCTAAAAAAATTAACAAATAAATATTTAAAGTTTGATGACTTAAATAATGATAATCAAATAAACTTTTTCAGACCCATTGAAAATATTTTTGACAATACAAGAGTAATTAGCACATGTATGAATTTAGAAATAGAAAATTTAGGAGACTTACATCAAAAAATTAATACTTTAAGTAATATGCCAAATATAGGGTCTCGATCAATTGATGAAATTAAAATTACTTTACTAAAATATATCTCAATTCCAATAGGTGTTGTTATCGAAGATTGGGATATTACAAAATCAACGCTGTCTCAAAAATATACAAAAAAATTAGAAAATAAAGGATTTGAAGAATCTAGTAAGGATTTTAAAAATTTTCAATACTTAGACGAAGAGATTAATGAATTAATGAAAAAAATTAATTATAAAAGACAAGATATTATTGAATACCACTATGGTTTAAATGGAAGTGGAATTAAAACATTAGAATTATCAGGACAACATTTTGGATTAACAAGAGAAAGAATAAGACAAATTGTTTCAAAATATTTAAGAATAGTAGCGAAAAGAAAAATATCTGGATTTATTATTTTAAAAAAAATTAACGAATTATTAATTCAATTATGTCCCATATCATGTATAAATTTTGAGAAATATTTACTTGATAATGGAATAGTTAAAAAGAGATATCACACTAGAACATTGCTATCTTTAATAAAACTTTTTTTAAATAAAGATGATTTTATTTTACTAGAAAAAAAATCAGTAATTGATAATAAAAAAAATCTAAAATATTCAATATTAAAAAATTTCGTTTTTGATAATTTTAACAACTACGGACTTTTGAGAACTGCTTTTTTATCAAAAAAATTTAAATTAACTATTGAGCAAATTTTTGACTTATTAAACTCAGAAAATGAAATTTCATTTATTGAGAAGGAATGGCTTTATGACAATTCAAGAACCAGAAATAGATTATATAGCACTTTACAAAAAATATTTAATGTAAGTCCAGTGGTAAATAAATTTCATATTATGAAAGCTATAAAAAGAAATACACGATTAAAAGAAAGTAGTTCTATTACTTTTGAAGCTGTTTCTAATTACTGCAAGACAGAACTTAATGCAAAAATTGATGATTTTAATATTTCAGTTCCAGATGAATATGTATCTAAATTTTTTGACAATTCACAAAGAGAAATTTTATCTGCTACTGACTTAGCTTTTATTAATGTTTTTAAAAATGAAAAAATATTAACTTATAATCAATTGTTAAATAAGCTAATGGATCAAGGAATGAATACTAATACAGCAACAGTATTTATTGCTCAAAATACTCCAGTAATAATTAAAGTTGCCCCTGGATGTTATTCTTTAATTGGAACTAAGCTGGATGTAGGTGAAATAGATAATTTTTATATAAAAAATAAAGGGAAAGGTGCTAAAATTATAAGTGATTACGATCATAATGATGATGGCAGTATATGGGTTGGTTATGAAATAAATGAAAGAACCCGAAGTGGAAAAAATTTTGCTGTAGAGAATTCTTTATATAATATCATAAAAGGTAAATACAATGTGGATGGAATGAGTCATAAAATTAATATTGCTAATAAATTTATTACAAGAGTTGGGAATGAAATTTTCCAAGATAAGTTAAAACTTGGAGATGAAATTATTTTTACTTTTAATTTAAATAAAAATAGCGTTCAAATAAATATAGGTGAAAAAATAATGCAAAAAAAATATAATTAATGAAAGATATAGATCAATTTATAAATAAATTTCTAGTAGGAAATGCTTTAACTAAATTAAAACAGATGGAAGACGACTCTGTAGATTTAGTCATTACGTCTCCACCTTACTGGAATGCTGTTGTATATGATAAAGACATTAATACAGACTATGATACATACTTAAATACTCTTACCGAGATATTCTCTGAGTGTTCTAGAGTGCTTAGACCTAACGGTAAAATGGCAATAAACACTCCTATAATGCCTGTGCCCCAAGCATTAATTAAGCAGGATGTAAGACATCTAAAAGATATCAGTGCAGATTTATCTGAAAAAATTTTATCCAATACAAATCTTAATTTATTTAGTGTTTACGTTTGGCAAAAACAAACTAGTAAACTTATGTTTGGAAGTTACCCATACCCAGGAAATTTATTAGAAAATAATACAATTGAATTTATAAAAGTTTATGTAAAACCTGGAAAATCTAAAAAATACCCTAAAAATGTTAAAGAGAATGAAAAATTAAAAAAACATGAGTGGATTGATCTAATTCAACAGGTTTGGTTTATGATACCTGAGGATATAAGTCGTAAAAAAAATCACCCTGCGCCATATCCCGAAAAACTACCTGCAAGATTGATGAGAATGTTTTCGTGTGGTGCCATTAACTCGTTTAAAGGAGATATTGTTTTAGACCCTTTTGTTGGTACGGGCACTACCGGTGTAGTTGCTAAAAAAATGAATAGAAGATTTATTGGTATTGATATTTCTGCAACATATATAGAACATGCCAGAGCTAAATTATATAAAGCCAAGGCAAATGAACAAGTTAATTTTTTAGTTGGAAAAGCTATTCATGAAAATAAAAAAGAATTAGATGAAAACTGGGATTTTATAAAAAAACAAAGAAATAAAAAAATTGATGGAGACATATTAGATAAACATATCAAAAAAAATAGAGATGTTAGGTATGGTAGAAATCTTAAGAAAAAAAAGGAACAATCAATTTTTGAATTCTAAAAATACAAAACCTGAAATAAAAGTTCAAAGATTACTATTAGAAATGGGAATCTTTTTTAATAAACATAGCAAGGAACTTGCAGGTACTCCTGACATATCAATTCCTTCAAAAAGGATAATATTGAATATAAAAGGTTGTTTTTGGCACCACCATGGTTGTTTAAACTCTAAAATGCCTAAAACAAATCAATTATTTTGGCATGAAAAATTTGAAAATATTAAGATAAATGACATGAGTCAACTTTTGCAAAATAAAACAAAAGGCTGGACTACTTTTGATCTCTGGGAGTGCACAATAATGGATATAACAAAAATTCAATTAGAACTTGAAAGGATAATACATTTATCCAAAAACCTAATAGATCCACATTGCAACGAAAATTTTTCACAAAATGTGCGTCACCAAAAAATATAAAAGAAATAAATAATACAATAAAAAAACATAATCAAAACATTATTGAACCAAATTTTTAACAAATGTTAATGATTTAAATAGATTATGCATTGGATTTCATTCCTTTTCAAACATTTATGGTTTTTTTCTTTATTGTCCTCTTTCCGTAAGCCCCTTGATAGGAGAAGGAGTGAAACCATTACCAATTACAAATTACTTAGCTCAAAAAAGGAGTCTAAATCATGAAGCGTTTTTTTATCTTTATTTCATTACATTTATTTATATTTCTTTTAGTTTTTGTTTATCAAGCTCAAGCTGAAGAAGAGTGGACTATAGATAGATATGAAACATTATCTTTTGCTCGTGTAAGTGGAGAAGTTACACATGGTGATAATTTAAATTTTTGGATTAGAGCTCAGGATGATTGTGCAAAAGTATATAATACATTTACAGTTTATACTTATGAGAAACCTGGGGATATTAAACAATTATTGAATAAGAATATTCCAATTAAGATAAATGGTGAGGATATAACAGCATCAGTTCAAGATATAGCTCCTTTTTTAATGGGCTACCGAGTTCATCTTAGCTTAGGTGCTTATCCTATTAAGGAATATGTTTATTTTCTCAAAGAGTTTTATGATGAATTTCAAAAGTATGAAATTGAAATAGTAGATGGTATTGATTTTAAAGCTGCAAAATATTTCGATATTACTACAAATAACTGGAAGTTAGATAAACTTGTTCCATCTGTATTAGAAGCTAGCAAACTTTGTAAAACAATCAACGATTTGGATAGTTAAATGATCAGAATATTATTAATATTTTTAATTTTTTTGCCAACAATTTCAAACGCTGATCAAGGATTGAAAATATCATGTTTCAATATGAAATCATTAATCATTGGAAGAAAACATGATCCTTTGAAATTCACATTACAAGCAGTAGGACTTCAACACTTTGATAAAGAGAAGGGTAAATTTGTAATGATTGAAGCTAATAAACTAGACATAAGTGAAAATCAAGTAACTGCAAGATTTGCAGATTATGAATTGGGTTTTCAAATGATTATATTTGCAGGAGATACAAAACCAACTATGACAATGTCAAAATATGATTATAAAAATAAAAAGTTCTTAGAGCATTATACTTGTGACGCTGAATCAGGCTATATAGAATAATACCTTGAAAAAATTGAAAAAAAATCAGTAGAACCAAAAAATAATGGCCTTACAATGAAGCAAATGATGGGTTATTTTAAGAAATCTAAAGGTGATAATAAGATGTATTGGAAAGGTCGTACTGATGCATTTAGAGGTTCACTTAGGTATCAAGAGTGGTTAGAAACGAAGAATAAAAAATAAAATAATGGAATTAATCTTAATACTAAAAATAATACTTATTTTAGGAGCTATTGTTGCAGCTTATGCTGTACTTAGAAACCTTGATATTATTAAGATTATTTTAATCTATGTAAAAGATACTTTACTTAGAAAGTAACTTAACTAGTTTTTTAACCAAACTATTTTTTAAAGAAGGTTTTGAAGCCATCATACAGGCCTCTGACTTTAAGATTTCTCCATCTTTGAGAATTCTAAGGTTATTCGCTCTTAGGGTTTCACCTGTTGAGGTAATATCAGTTATAATTTCAGACGAACCTGTGAAAGGATAAGCTTCGGTTGCACCTAAACTGCTAATCAACTTAAACTGAGTAACACCTTTTGAAAATAAAAACTCCCTAGTTAAATTGGGATATTTTGTTGCCACTCTTAATCTTTTTTTCTTTTTATCTTTAAATTCAAAAGCAATTTCTTCTAAATCAGCAACTGTTTGAACATCAATCCAAGGATCTGGAATAGCAACAACTAATGTTGCGTTACCAAATCCATAATTCTTAACAACGCTTATCTTCTTTTGAATATTAACTTCACTTTCTTTTAATAAATCATATCCAGAAAAGCCAAGATCTAAAGAGCCATCTCCAAGTCTTTCAACTATTTCTCTTGCATGAAGATATAATACTTTAACATTATTTAAGTTTTTAATAGATCCTAATAAATCTCTTTCACCTCTTTCTGAAACTAAATTTAATTTATTCTTTTTAAATATTTTTAAAATATCTTTTCTAAGACGACCTTTGCTGGGAATTCCAATATTAATAATATTTTTTGTCATCAGCAGTTTAAATTTAAAGCAGCTCCTACTGCTGGAACTTGTTTTTTAGATCCAAGATCTGAAATTAGTTTGTCGTACCGTCCACCGTTGATTACATTAATATTTTTGGATTTAGATTTAATGTCAATTTTAAATACCATGCCTGTATAATATTCTAATTGACGCCCAAAAGACGCCGAGAACTCTACATTTAATTTTTGAATTTTATTTAATGAGGTTGGAAAATATTTTTGATCCACAACTAGGTTAATTTTATTTTTTTTAAAAAAGATATTAAGTTTTTCGGCTGCTTGGCCTATTGGACAATTAATTTTCAAAAACTCTTTAATAATTTTTGAAACATTTTTGCCTCTACTGGCTCTTCTTGGATCTTTAATCTTATTATCAAATCTCTTTAAGATTTCCTCAATTGATCGTCCAGCAACTACTGTTTGCTGTTTATCTTTTAGCATTTTTTGATATCTCTTTTTATCAACTTCAACAATTGTTGGGTCTACATCAGAGTTTGACTCTAACCTTTTTAATAAATCATTGAAGTATTCTTCTCTCCAAAAGTGTCTTGAAAGCCTTAACTTCCATCTTTTTGGAATATCTAGTTTTAAAGTTAATAAATTGAAAATCTCAACGTTACCAATTTTTAAAGTTCCTGATGAATATTGTAAATTAGATAGAGATTTTAAGGCTGTAATAATAATTTCCTTATCATCTTTTTTTTCATCTTTAGAGCCAATGATCTCAAAGCCAACCTGGTCTCTAATAATAGAGTCTTTTTTGTTATTTGATTTTCTATAAGCCTGACCGTTATAAAATATTTTCTCTTTTCCTTTAAGATTATTTTCTAAGTACCTTAAACATGATGCTATTGTAAGATCAGGTCTTAGGCAAAGTTCACTACCATTTTGATCGGTAAAAGAAAAAATAAACTTTCTAAAATTCTCTCCAGATCGTTGAACAATATGATTAGCTTCAATTACTGAAGGTAAATCAATATATTTAAACCCTTTAGATTTAACTGATCTAAGGATTTTTTCAGATAAATTTTTTGATTTCATCAATTAAATTTTCTTTTGGGAATGTTATTTGATTGTTTTCACCTTTAACTCCTAAAAGGTTTTTTAAAGTAATCGTATTATCTTTGAATTCATTTTCACCGCAAATAACAGCTATGGGGCATTGTTTTTTATTCGCGTACGTTAACTGTTTGCCTAGATTTTTTTTACTATCTAAAAATATTTCAGAGTTAATATTATTGTCTCTTAAAACTTTTAAAATCTCATAATAATTTTTTAAATACTTTTCATCCATTACACAAATAATGGCTGGTTTCTTCTCATCCACTTCAATTTGATCAAGTTGCATCATTGCAAATAATAATCGGTCAACACCAATACTCATTCCAGTTCCAGGTATATCAACTCCCTTAAATCTTGAAATTAATTTATTATATTGTCCACCTGAACAAATACTTCCTATATCAACTTCTTTACCTTTATTATTTGTGGCTTTGAAATTTAAATTGGTTTCAACACAAAACCCATCATAATAAGCAAGCCCTCTTACAATTGTAAAGTTTGTCTTTATTTGATCTAAATAATCTCCATAACTTGCTATTTCTAATAAATCTTCTAATTCTTTAATTCCTTCTTGAGATAAAGGATTTTTTAAATTTTCTTTTAATTCTTTTAAATCTTTTACTTTTAAGAAATTGATTATTTGTGAAGCTTGATCATCAGTTAAATCAGCACCTTTTGTAACCGCTCCACTTGTATCTACTCTTTCTTTTTTTAATAAATCTTCAACTCCTCTTAAACCAAACCCAGGCTTATCCAGTTTATCTATTGCTCTCATAACCTTTATCTTTTTGTCTTCAGATATTTTAAGGTCTTCAATTAAACCTTGAACAATTTTTCTATTACTAATGTTAACAACGAACTGATCTTTTTTTAAACCACAGGCAAGAAGTGTACTTGCAATTAAATTACAAAGTTCAGCATTTGCTTGAGCAGGATTAACATTACCAACTATATCAGCGTCACATTGTAAAAAGCTTCTATAACGAGCATTACCTGCTTTTTCGTTTCTCCAAACATCGCCCATTTGATATCTTTTGTAAGGTAAGGGTAATTCTTGATTGTTTTGAGCAACAAATCTAGCTAATGGACTTGATAAATCATATCGAAGAGTAATATTTTTTTCACCATCTTTAAATGAGAATACGTCAGACATAGGATTATTATCATCATCTGCAAGAAATGATCCTATATTTTCACTGATTTCAAAAGATGGAGTTTCAAGCGGTTCAAAACCAAATTTTACAAAATTTGCTTCAATAATATTAATTAACTTTTTCTTGAGAATTAATTTCTTATTCCATCTATCTTCGAACCCTGAGGGTAACCCAGGGATTAATTTATTTTCTTTATTCATTTTTTTGGTACCCGCGCTTGGAATCGAACCAAATCCTATAGTTCCACAAACTATCGTACTAACCGTTATACTACGCAGGCATTCCTTGTTTTTATATTATTTTTGGTGGATTTAAAATTATATTATAAATAAATAGCCTATAGGCTATGGAAACAAACTCTATGAGTACTTTTTGAAGTTTTTCTATATGTAATATTTATAATCATTTGCTGTCTTTTAGACATTTTAGAAAGTTATTCAAGTTTAAAATTTGTGGAGGTTATACCTCTTGGTCTTTTTAACAGTCTTATTAAATTTGAAATTATTAGGAAATTAATCTATTTTTTTTAAATTAACCGCTGAAGGGCCTTTTGGACCATCTTCAAGCTCAAATTCTAATTTATCACCTTCATTTAAAAAACGCATTCCGGCAGCTTTGACTGCAGACGCATGAACGAATGCATCTTTTTCTTTGTCATCTCTTTCGATGAAACCAAAACCTTTTTTACCATTATACCATTTTATTTTACCTTTTAATGTACTCATTTTTTCTCACTTTTTATTATATTTATAAAAAAATTATTTTATTTTTTGGTTCTTTTCAATAGTAATTTGGATTTTTTATTATCTAAAAATGTGGTGCCTCGAGCATGATTCGCACATGCGACACAAGCCTTTTCAGGGCTCTGCTCTACTCCTGAGCTACCGAGGCATTTATTTACCCTCTAAAAGTAATTCTTCCTTTTGTCAAATCGTATGGAGTCATCTCCACTTGAACCTTGTCTCCTTGCAAAACGCGAATCCGGTTCTTCCTAAGTTTACCTGCCGCATGGGCCGTAACAATATGACCGTTTTCTAACTTAACTCTGAACATTGCATTTGGTAATAGATCTTCAACAACTCCAGAAAAAGACAACGTTTCTTGTTTTGACAAATTTATTTTCTCCTAATTCTTTTTTCTACTGATCTAGCATGTCCCACTAAACCTTCATAGTTTGCAAGTGTTATAACTGATGGACCAAGGGTTTCAATCCCTTTTTTTGATAGGTTTATATATGAAATTCTTTTATAAAATTCATTGACACTTACTCCACTTGAATATCTTGATGATGAATTGGTAGGCAACACATGATTAGATCCTACATTATAATCAGTCATCGCCATTACTGCATACTTTCCTAAGCAAATTGATCCTGAATTTTTAATTTCTGCAGATATTTTTTTATAGTTTTTAATGTTCAGTTCTAAGTGTTCTGGTGCAATTTTATTTACTATTTGAACAATTTTTTTGTCCGATGAAATGTATATTAAAATACCATTATTTGAAATGCTACTTCTCGCAATCGAAGCTCGTGGCAATTTTTTTAATTGTTTAGTAATTTCTACATTAACTTTTTTAAGAATACTCATATTTTTAGAAATTAAAATACATTGAGCGAGATTGTCATGTTCAGCCTGTCCAATAAGGTCGCTTGCTACCCATTCTGCGTTTGAGTATTTATCACAAACAATTGTTACCTCCGATGGACCGGCGGTCATGCCTTCAACTCCAACATCTCCAAAAACCTCTTTTTTAGCAGCAGCAACATATAAATTTCCTGGTCCGACTATTTTATCAACTTTTTTTATTTTTTTTGTACCATATGCGACTGCAGCGATTGCTGATGGACCTCCAATAGAATAAATCTCTTTTATTTTAGATTTTCTTGCTGCATATAATACTGCCGGGTTTTGTATTCCTTTTTGACCTGGATTAATCATCACTATTCTTTTAACACCAGCAACTAGAGCAGGAATAGCATTCATTAAAACACTAGACGGATATGAAACTGTTGAACCTGGAACATAAATTGCCACTGATGCAATTGGAATATATTTATAATCTAATTTATTTTTAAGTTTATCTGTATAAGAAATATTCTTAAATTTCTGCAAAGAATGAAACTTATAGATTCTGTTATATGCAAGATCTATTGCTTTTTTAACTTTTTCATCAAGAGACCTGATAGATTTATCTATTTTTTTAGAATTCGGAATGATTATATTATTTTTATTAAATTTTCTTTCATATTTTAATATTGCTTTATCTCCATTTTTTTTTACATCTTTTATAATTTTGGTAACTGACATAGAATTTAACTGAATTTTATCTTTTCTTTTGGATAATAATTTATCTAAAGATTTATCAAAATTTTTATTGTTACAATCTAGAATTTTAATCATAAATTAATTTCACTTTGATCATCAAGAGTTACTTCAATTATCTCTGTCGATAAAGTTATATATGCATTATTTGTAAAAATTAAGCTTATCTCATAATTTTTATTATTCTTTAGGTAATCAATGGCAATAAGTTCCAGTTTTTGTATTAAATCATTTTGTATTATATTTTTTGACTTAACTTGATCTACAAATTCGAATTTGCAGATACTGTTTATTTTTTTACTATCATCTGTCTCTATTTTAGACCTTATAAATGATAACAAAAATACCTTATTATTTTTAAGATACTTAATATTTTCAACCTTAATTTCAGCACCTGCACAACAGGCTGAAATCATTTGAAGACCGTCATTATCAGTTGCAATAATTTTTGATAAATATCTTTTTGACATTAATTAATTCTTTTAATTTTAGCTCCAATTTTATTCAATTTTTTTTCAATACCTTCATAGCCTCTATCAAGATGATATATTCTATTGATTAGGGATCTTCCTTTAGAGGCAAGTGCTGCAAGAATTAATGAAACTGAAGCCCTTAAATCTGTTGCCATTAACTCTGCTCCTTCAAATTTAATATTTCCTTCTATTGTTGCTTTATTTCCGTTAATAGAAATCTTTGCACCCATTCTATTCAATTCCGCAACATGCATAAATCTATTTTCAAATATCTCCTCTCTAATATATGATTTCTTATTTGCCTTGCACAGTAATACCATCATTTGCGCCTGTAAATCTGTGGGAAAACCTGGGTAAGGTGATGTTCTAATATTTATATTTTTAATGTTTTTACTTCCCTGAATTTTAATCTCATTCTGTTTTAGTGTTATTTTTGCACCAATTTTTTTTAAAATATTAATTTCAGTATTAATGATTTTTGGATTAATACCTTTGATCTTTAGGTTACCCTCCGTCAATGCTGCTGCTATTAGATAAGTTCCTGCCTCTATTCTATCTGGCATCACTTGATAATTTAATTCATTAATATTACTTACGCCTTCTATCTTGATTGATCTTTTTGATATCCACTTAATATTACATCCCATTTTTACTAAAAAGTTAACAAGATCTTTTATTTCAGGTTCAATTGCACAATTTGATAATATTGTTTTTCCTTTAGCTAAACATCCTGCAATAATCAAATTTTCAGTTGCTCCTACAGAAATTTTTGGGAATTTGATTTTTGTACCCACTAATCCTTTAGGAGCATTTGCATGCACATATCCTTGAATAATCTTATACTTAACACCAAGTTTTGATAAAGCTTGCAAATGAATGTCTACGGGTCGTGTACCAATTGCGCATCCTCCTGGTAAAGATACTTTTGCCTTACCAAATTTTGCAAGCAAAGGTCCTAAAACTAATATTCCTGCTCTCATAGTTTTGACTAGACTGTATGATGCAAAAGTTTTTGTTTGTTTTCTATTTTTAATTGTTAATATTTTATTACCTTCAATGGTTGAACCTAAAGACTTTAATAATAATACCATTGTTTCAATATCTTTAACTTTTGGAAGATTTTTTAAAGTTATTTTTTTATTTGATAACAATGTTGCTGCTAATATAGGTAGGGCAGCATTCTTAGATCCTGACACTTTAACTTGACCTTTGAGCTTCACTGCTCCAAAGACTTCTAATTTTTTCATAATTCTATTTTGATTTTGCTAATGTGATGCCAACTTGCCCTTGATATTTTCCTTTTCTATCAGCATACGAAACTTCACATTCTTCTCCTGAAAAAAATAATATTTGAGCAGCTCCACTATTTCCATATAGTCTAATTGGTAAGTTTGTATGATTTGCAAACTCTAGCACAAGATTACCTTCCCACCCAGCCTCCAGAACACTTGATGGGGTTCCAAGTCCTGTTCTAGCGTATGTTGACTTTGCAGTAACAAGACCTGTTACGTTTCTCGGCATTTTAAAATATTCAACACTACTCGCAAGAGCAAATGAATTTGGAGGAATTAATACACTATCACCCTTGACGGTTATGAAGTTATCTTCAGAAAAGTTTTTGGGATCAGCAATAGAACTATTGATATTTGTAAAAACCTTAAATTCAGTACCTGCACGAGTATCAAATCCATAACTTCCAAGTCCATGTGATATCCCATTTGAAACCATTTTTTCTTCAAATGGACTAATCATATTTTTTTCTAAAACAAGTTTCTTAATTTGTCTATCACTAAGTATGCTCATTATTTATTTTTTTTTTTAATTTTTTTTTGAAATATTTTTCTTTTTTTAAGATTTTTTCTAAGCGCTAAGCTCAGCTTTTCTTTTTTTTCTTTATCATTCATTATTTGTCTGGATTGGTTAAAAAATCTAAAGTAATAGGTTTTGATGCATCCAGATGTTTTTCGGTTTCCACTTTTTTTTTGGGTCCCTCTTTAGCTTCACGTTTCGCTCTTTTTTCTGCAAGCTTTCTCTCTCTCTTGGCTTGCTTTTCCATTAACTTGTTGCCCTTGGTAGATTTATAATCGTAATGAATTCCCATAAAATTTCCTCAATTAGATATAAATCATTATATGAAAAAAATTAAGGCAAAAAATCACTTATTAGAAAAATACCTTAATAATTACTGAATTTGACCCTATAGTTAAATCTTATAACTCCAACGATAAGGATAAATTTAAAGTTTTATTCTAAAAAAGCTAGAGGTTAATTTCTATAAAATATTTTTCTAGCTATAATTGTTATTACAACCAAGATCGCAAATGCGATTATTGGAATATATATGTCCGGCGAATATATTATTTCTATAATTCTTGGTGGCTCTAAATTCTGATTAATGATTTTTTCAAGACCACTTCCAATTGAAACTACTAAAAATATTTGTGGAATAATTCCAATAAAAGTTGCTAAAAAAAAATTACTCAATTTAACATTGAAAATACATGGCAATAAATTTGATAGAGCAAAGGGAATTCCACCTATAAATCTATAAGCTAAAAGATAATTAAATTCTGATTTTTTGAATTTAGATTCAAGCTTTTGAAATTTAGATAAAAACTTTGTTTTAATTATTTCTTTTAAAAAATAATTTCCAAAAACATATAGAAGGGCAGCACCAATTGATAAACCAGTTACTACTATAAAAGTACCCAACCACTTACCAAAAATAAACCCTCCCAATAAAGCAACCGGTGAACCAAAGCCTGCCATTAATACCCAAATAATTAATGATGCTAAAAATATTAGAGATAATAAAAATAAATTTGATTGTCTTAATGCAAAAAAATAATCTCTATTATTTTTAATAAATTCATAGCTAGTTAATTCTTCAAGAGTAAATTTTGATAAAAAAAAGTATAAAAATGATGAAACAACAATAAGATAAAATAAACCTAAAATTATTTTAACTTTATTTGATTTTTCCATAATATATTGACTGTATTATAAAATCTTCTATTTGCTATTTATACATATAATTACTATAAAGAGCGAAATTTAATAAATTTTTTAACTATACTTATGAAAAGAACTTATCAACCCTCAAATATTAAAAGAGCTAGAAAACACGGTTTTAGATCAAAGATGAAAACCAAAGGTGGTATTAAGCTATTAGCTAGAAGAAGAGCTAAAGGAAGAAAATCTTTAACAGTTTCTGTTTAGTTAAATGAAAAGCAAAATTATTGCTCTTTCTAAAAACGAAGATTTCAAAAGTTTACTCCAAAAGAAAAAAATTTCTAATAAGTATGTAACTCTATTTTTTGGAAAACTTGAAAAAAAAAATAATAGAAAATTGAATATTAGTTTTGTGGCAAAAAAAAAACAGATAAAAAGTGCTGTTAAAAGAAACAAGGTTAAGCGAAGATTAAGAAACATTATGAATGATTTGGTCAAAAATCTATCAATAAACTTTAATTTATCATATTTAATTATTGCGAAAACAACTATGCTAAACAATGAATATCAGGTAATAAAAGAAACTTTATTTCAAGATTTTAAAAAAATTAAGTAATGAAAATTATAGTTAATATTTTAATTGGTATAATCAAAATTTATAGAATGTTTATAAGTCCCTACCTAGCTCCATCATGTAGGTACCTACCAACGTGCTCTGAGTATGCAATTGATTGTCTCAAAACCTACGGCTTAACGAAAGGTCTACTTAAAGCAATAAAAAGAATCTTATCTTGCCACCCTTATTCCAAAAGAGATAGCTTTGATCCAGTAGTCAAAGAATTAAAGGTTAAGAGATAATGGATAGTAAAAATGTAATAGCTGCTATATCGTTGAGTGCAGCTGTTATAATTCTTTATAGTCTTTTTTTTCAACCCAACCCTGAGGTAATAAAACAAAATCTAGCCGAGCAAAAAAAAATTGAGCAAAATGCAGATGCTCCTAGCATTGATAAAAATGAAAACTTTACAAAATTATCAAGACAAGATTCATTAAAAGAAAATGATAGAGTTCAATTTGAAAATAATAGTGTAATCGGATCTATTTCTTTAAAAGGTGCAACAATAGATGATTTGACATTTAAAGAGTACAATGTTGAGCTTAACGGTGAAGAAAAGGTAACTCTATTAAGCCCAAGAAATGTTGATGATGGCTATTTAATTGAAAGTGGTTTTGTAACAACTAATAAAAATATAGATGTTCCAGACTCATCTACAGTTTGGAAAATTAAAGGAAACAAAAGATTAACCAATAATAGTCCTATAAAATTAATCTGGAGTAATTCTCAAGGAATCACATTTGAAAAACATATAGCTTTAGACGATCAGTTTCTTTTTACAGTAAAAGAAAAGATAATTAACAAATCAAATAAATCTTATAATTTTTATTCATATGGACAAATAATTAGAAATAAAATTCCTGAAATTTCTGGCTTTTATATTTTACATGAAGGTTTTTTATCCGTACTTGATGATGAATTAATTGAAGAAGATTATGATGATATCCAAGAAAAGAAATTTACTCAAACTGCACAAGAAGGATTTGTGGGTATTTCAGATAAATATTGGATTACATCGGTTATACCTCAGAAGGGCAAAGAATTTAAAACAACTTTTGATTATAAAAATAAATTTCGTGCAAATTATATATCTACTCAAGGTACCGAGGTTGGTCCAAATAGCTCAATAGAAGAAAAAATTCAAATTATAACTGCTGCTAAAAGAGTGAATATAATTGATGGTTATGCCAAAAAATTAAACATTAATAAATTTGATTTAGTTATTGATTGGGGCTTTATGTATTTTATAACAAAGCCTTTATTTTTTGCTTTAGATTATTTTTTTAAATTACTTGGTAATTATGGTTTAGCAATTATTGCTGTTACAGTTTGTATTAGATTAGCATTTTTTCCACTTGCAAATTTTAGTTTTAAAAGCATGGGTAAAATGAAGCTTTTGGCTCCTGAAATGGCTAGACTGAAAGAGCTTCACAAAGATGATAAAATGAAATTACAACAGGCAATGATGGCTCTTTATAAAAAGGAAAAAGTTAACCCTATGAGTGGATGTTTGCCTATACTTGTCCAAATACCAGTTTTTTTTGCATTCTATAAAATTCTTTTTGTAACGTTAGAAATGCGTCATATGCCTTTTTATGGATGGATAAAAGATTTAAGTGATAGAGATCCTACTTCGATGTTTAACCTATTTGGATTAATCCCATGGGACCCACCATCATTTTTGTTAATAGGTGCTTGGCCGATCATTATGGGTGTAACTATGTTTATTCAACAGAAGTTAAACCCAACACCACCAGACCCTATACAAGCTAAAATATTTATGTTCTTTCCATTATTTTTAACTGTAATACTTGCGCCTTTTGCTGCTGGACTAGTCATTTATTGGTCTTTCAATAATATCTTCACAATGATCCAGCAATATATTGTGCAAAGAAAAATGACTATTAAAACCACTTAAATGTCATTGTTAGAAGAAAAGACGTTAATAAAAATCTTACCTAAAGATGGTCCAACATTTGAAGAAGTAAAAAAATACTTAAAAAAGTATAATGATGAATTTATTGTCATTAAATGTGGTGGAAGTGTCCTTGTTAATCCAAGTTTATTTAAAATTTTTATTGAAGATGTAGTTGTTTTAAAAAAACTTGGTTTTAATCCGATCATTGTCCACGGCGGTGGAAAAAGAATAAATAAAAAGTTAAATGAACTTAATATTAAAAGTAATTTTATCAATGGACTAAGAGTTACAGATAAAGACACTATTAATATAGTTGAGGATGTATTGATTGAGTTTAACAAGGAAATTGTTTATGCTTTAAAAGATCAATCTTGTGAAGCAAAAAGAATTACTTCTAGAGAGTATAATATAATTACTGTAAAACCTGAAAGTAATGAATTAGGTTTTGTAGGAACACCAACTAATATAAAGACTAACGTTTTAAAAGAAATTATCAAAGTTAATAGTGTACCAGTAGTTGCTCCATTAGGATTAGACGAAAACAATCAAACATTTAATATCAATGCAGACACAGTTGCTGGTTCAATAGCAAAAGAACTAAAAGCTAGGAGACTAATGATTATTAGTGATGTGGAGGGTGTATTAGATGAAAATAGGATACTAATACCTGAGATTAACACTGGCAAAGCAAATAAATTAATTGAACAAGAAGTTATCTCCGGTGGAATGATACCTAAAATTAATAATTGTCTTGATGTTGCAAGTAATGGGGTTAAAGGAGTCGTAATAATTGATGGAAGAAAAAACCACTCACTTTTATTTGAATTATTATCTGATAAAGGTTCTGGAACTTTAATTAGAGAATGAAAAATTTATTAAACATAAAACATTGGATCTTTGATCTAGATAATACGTTGTACTCTGGACAAACTAAAGTATTTTCTGAAGTCGACAAAAAAATGAGTGCATTTATATCAAAAAAAATGAACGTGGATTTAATTAAAGCTAAAGAAATCCAAAAAAAATATTTTTATGAATATGGAACAACATTGTCAGGATTAATGAAACAAGATAGTATAGATCCTCATGATTTTTTAGAGTTTGTACATGATATTGATATTAGTTGGTTGCCCAAGGATATAAAATTAAGAGAAGAGTTAATAAAAATTAAAGAAAAAAAATATATATTTACCAATGGATCGCATGCGCATGTTAAAAATGTAACAAAACAATTAGGTATTGATGACTTATTTGATGGAGCATTTGACATTGTCGATGCTAACTTTGTCCCAAAGCCTCACGCTGATCCTTATAAAAAAATAATAGAAAAATTTAAGATAGATCCTGCGAAATCAATATTAATTGAGGATATTGCTCATAATTTAGAACAAGCTAAAAATTTAGGAATGAAAACGTGTTGGCTTGAAAATGAAGAGGCTTTTGCAAAAAAAGATGCTGATAAACCGTACATTGATTACAAGATTAAGAACTTGCCTTCTTTTCTTCAAGAAATTAATATATTAAAAGCAGCATAAACTAACCTAATGATAAAGAAATATGACAGAATTCGAAAAAATAATTAATGATGCTTGGGATATTAAAGATAAGGTAAATCAAAATTCTGATAAAAGCCTAAAGAATACAATTAACCAAATTATTGAAGACCTGGACAGTGGAAAAGTAAGAGTTGCAGAAAAAATTAACGGAGAATGGATTACTCATCAACATATTAAAAAAGCTATCATGTTAAGTTTTAGAATTCATGGCATGGAAACATTAACTGGTCCCTATAGTGCTTGGCATGATAAGGCTCATTTACTGAAAGGAAAAACAGCAGGGTGGACAAAAGAGGACTTTGAAAAAGCTGGCTTTAGAATGGTTCCTAACTCGCCAGTTAGGAAAGGATCTTTCGTTGGAAAAAATGCTGTCTTAATGCCATGCTATGTAAATATTGGAGCTTATATTGATGACGGAACTATGATGGATACTTTTAGTCGTGCTGGTAGCTGTTGTCAGATTGGAAAAAATTGTCATATATCTGCCGGGTCAGGTATTGGTGGTGTTTTAGAGCCTGCTCAAGCACTCCCTACAATTATTGAAGACAACGTCTTTGTTGGCGCAATGTCAGAGGTAGTTGAAGGAGTTATAGTTGGGGAAGGTTCTGTATTAAGTATGGGAATGTATATTGGGCAATCAACTAAGATTGTTAATAGAAAAACAGGTGAAATTATTTATGGAAAGATACCACCTTACTCAGTTGTTGTGCCTGGATCTCTACCAGATAAAAATAATACATCAGCACCCTCATTATATTGTGCGGTAATTATTAAACAAGTCGATGAAAAAACTAGATCTAAAACTTCGGTTAACGATCTGTTGAGAGACTAGAATGCCGACTTACAATGAAATTACTCTAGCTAAAGAGCTAATAAAATTTCCAACTGTTACACCGATTGATGCTGGAATAATGAAGTTTTTAGCAAAAAAACTAACTGCTATTGGGTTCGATTGTAAAATTTTAGAGTTTAAGGACAAAAAATCTAAGCCTGTAAAAAATTTATATGCAAGACTTGGTAAATCTCAGCCAAACTTTATGTTTGCAGGACACTTAGATGTGGTGCCTCCAGGAAATCTGAAAGATTGGACTGTAAAACCCTTTAGTCCTGTTATCAAAAAAAATTATCTTATTGGAAGAGGTGCGAATGATATGAAAAGCGCAATTGCAAGCTGGGTTGTTGCTGTAAATAGTTTTGTAGCAAGTAATAAAAAAATCAATGGCTCTATAAGTTTACTAATCACTGGGGATGAGGAGGGCATTGCAATCAATGGAACAAAAAAAGTAGTTGATTATCTAAAAAAGAAAAAAGAAAAAATAGATTTTTGTTTGGTTGGAGAACCAACAAACCCTAATAAACTTGGTGAAATGATGAAAATTGGAAGAAGAGGAAGCATAACTGGAGAATTAACAGTCATTGGTTCTCAGGGTCATGTAGCATATCCAGATAGAGCAAATAACCCCTCAAACACTATAGTTAAAATTTTAAAAAAGCTTAAAGAAATTAAATTTGACAAAGGAACAAAAGATTTCCAGGCTACTAATCTTGAAGTAACTAAAATAAATATAGACAATATTGCTGATAATATTATTCCAGGAATTGCTAAAGCTACATTTAATATTAGATTTAATAATAAACACTCATCTTCCAGTTTAAAAAATAGATTAAACAAAATTTTAAGAAAAATAGTCAAAAAAGATAAATCCAATTTTAAAATAGATTATCGTGTTTCAGGTGAAGCTTTTTTGACTAAACCAAATAAAACAACTTATATGATTCAGAAAATCATAAAAAAAATTACCAAAATTAAACCTAAACTATCTACAACGGGAGGAACATCCGATGCAAGATTCATTAGAAAAATTGCACCTTGTCTAGAGTTTGGTTTAGTGGGCAAAACTATGCATAAAGTTGACGAAGCTGTTTCTATTTTAGACTTAAAAAAATTGACAAGAATATACATTGAAATCCTTAAAAATTATTTTTAATGATTTGTATTAAAGCCGACATTCCAAAAGAATTAATTGAAATTGATGATGAATTGAAAGCTATCTATCATTCTAAAAATACATTTTGCGTTTATACTTTTAAAAATAGAGAAACACGTAATAAATTTATGGAAAAAACTAGAGGAATGAACAAAATAGATAGAGAAATTATTTACAAAGAGTATCAATATTAGATGAAAACTGGTTTAATAACCTCTGATACTTATCAAAATCATAATACTGGAAATGGGCATCCAGAAAAAGTAGACAGAGTAACTGTAATAATAGATAATTTTAAAAAGATAGACAATAAAAATCTTATTTGGAAAAAACCTGCCAAATTTGATAAATTTATTCTAGAAACTGCTCATAGCTCTAATTATATAAATTTTGTAGAAAAATCTTTTCCAGAACAAGGCTTGTCTTTTTTAGATGGAGATACAATTATTTCTTCGGGAAGTAAGGAAGCTACTCTAGATGCTGTGGGTTCAATTATTACAGCAATTGATGGTGTTCAAAATAAAGAGTTTAAAAATGCTTTTTGTGCAGTAAGACCACCCGGACACCATGCAGAAAGAGATAAAGCCATGGGTTTTTGTGTTTATAATAATGTGGCAGTAGGAGCTCACTATTTAATAGAAAAATATAAATTAAATAAAGTTGCAATTATTGATTTTGACGTTCATCATGGAAATGGAACTCAAGATATCTTTTATGATAATAAAAAAGTATTATATATTTCAACTCATCAATTTCCATTTTATCCAGGATCTGGAAAAGAGAACGAAAGAGGAAAAGATAACAATATTTTTAACATTCCATTACCTGCTGGGACTACTTCCGAGGAATACTTAAATGCATACGAATTTGTTTTAAGGAAGTTAAAGGATTTTAAACCTGAGTTTATCTTGTTTTCAGCAGGTTTTGACGCACATAAAAATGACCCTTTGGCCCAATTTAAATTAGAGTCTAAAGACTTTTACACACTTACAAAGAGAACTCTTGAATTATCTAAATCATTGTGTGGTGGAAAAGTAGTTTCTATTCTAGAGGGTGGCTACGATTTATTAGCACTCCAAGAAAGTACTCAGAGCCATGTCGAGGCACTAATAGAATTTAATTGATAATTTTAAAATAGCCTTTAAAGAACTCACAATGAAACTTTATAGAATTAAAAAATCTAATATTGATAGAAAAGGACGCGGTCTTTATGCAACAAAACATATCAAAGAAGGAACCAGAATTATTGATTATGTTGGAAAAATTATCACTAAAAAACAGACAGAAGAATCTGAAAAATTTGACAATGCAAAACCTATTTACTTGTTTAATTTAAATAAAAAATATGACCTTGATGGTGATGTTTCTTGGAACACAGCGCGCTTAATTAACCACTCATGTTCTAATAATTGTGACTATAACGGAACAGGTTTAAAATTATGGGTTATCGCTATAAAAGATATCAAAAAAGGCGAAGAAATAACTTGTGATTATGGTTTTGGATACGATGAGGATTATAAGCAGTTTCCATGCAAATGTAGTTCTATAAACTGTTGTGGCTATATTGTGCGTGCCGAATCAAGATGGCGAATTAATAAAAAATATAGTATTGGCCGGCAAAATTCTAATAAATAACTTTTTCTAAAAATAATCCTTCAGGTGGAGCAGGTGGAGCACAAAGTATTCTTTTTTTTGATTTAAAAACAAATTCAAACTTTTTTAAATTCCATTTTTTTTCTGCTAAGTATTTTAAGCAACCAACCATTGACCTAACTTGTTGTTGTAAAAAAGATTGTGATTGAAATTTTATTTCAATTTTACCTTTTATTGATTTTATCTTAATTGATTTAATAGTCTTAATTGGGCTTTTAGCTTTACAACTAGAAGACCTAAATGTTGAAAAATCTTTAGTTCCTATAAATTTTTTTGCTCCTTTTTTCATTAATAATACATCTAATTTTTTTGTTATGTGCCAACCTCTTTTATTTTCAATTGATGGTTTACTGCTTCTATTCATTATTACATATCTATAAACTCTTTGTTTTGCAGAAAACCTTGCATGAAATTTTAAATTTCTTTTTTTAATGTTTAGTATTGAAACACCTCTTATGTTAACAAAATGATTAATTGATTTAATAAATTTATCTAAATCTTGAATCTTTTTACTGCAGTCAAAATGAGCTGACTGTTCAATTGCGTGAACTCCAGTATCAGTTCTTCCAGATCCTACTAAAGATATTTTTTCTTTCAAAATTTTAGATAATTTATTTTGAACTAATTTTTGGATTGATTTTCCTCTAGGCTGAATTTGCCACCCAATAAAATTGGTTCCTATATATTCAATTAATATTTGATATCTATGCATTGTTTAAGTTTGAGCCTTTTTTTATTTGTGACCCAAGCATAAATTCACTTATATTTTGAGGCCTTTTTCCTTGTCGTTGCACCTCCAATATTTTGATTGATTTTTTATTACCACAACTAATTTCAAGATAATCATCCAGCACCTCACCAATTTCTCCCTTTCCAAAAGCTAATTCGGCTTTTAAAATTTTATATCTTTCACCCTTGTAGTTAAAAAAGGCACCAGGACTTTTGAATAATCCTTTTATTTTAGCAATAATGCTCTCTGCTTTTTCATTCCAATTTATTTGTCCTTCTGATTTTTCAATTTTATATGCATATGTTGCCTCACTATGTTTTTGATTAGTAAATTTCATTTTACCATCTAGTATATCATCAATATTATCTATTATTTTTTTTGCTGCTAAAGATGAAAGTTTTTCTGTAATTGATTCTAAATTATCTTCTTCTTCTATTTCAATTTTATATGTCTTACATATTGGACCTGAGTCTAATTTTTCTTGTATTTTCATAATACTGATTCCAGTTTCTTTTTCTAAATTCATGATAGATCTTTGAATTGGTGCTGCACCCCTCCACTTTGGAAGTAACGATGCATGAATATTAATAAATCCTTTTTTTGTTAAGCTTAAAAATTTTTTTGGAATAATTTGACCGTAAGCAACTACAATAGCTATATCTGCATTCATTTTTTTTAAATATTCATATTCTTCTTCATTATTTTTTAACAACTCGGGTGTTCTGTATTCTAAGTTTAAAGTTTCAGAAATTCCTTGAATTGCAGATTTGTTTATTTTTTGGCCTCTTTGAGATTTTTGTGGAGGTTGTGTATATACAGCAGAGATAGAGTATCCATTTTGATATAAAGACTTTAAAATTGGAACTGCAAAAAGTGGAGTCCCCATGAAAACAATTTTTTTCAACATTTTTTAAACAACTATTCTACTAGACTTATTTTTAGAAAGTTTTTTAATTATCATTGATCTTTTTAATTTAGACAAGTAATCAATAAATAAAATTCCTTCTAAATGATCCATCTCATGTTGAATACAAGTTGCTAACAGTCCATCAGCTTTTAATAATTGTTTTTTTCCGTTATAGTCTAAATATTCTACTTCACATTTATTTGGCCTATCTATTTCAGCAAACTGATTAGGTACAGATAAACATCCTTCTTCATATGTTGATTTTTCTGTATTTCTATTTTTTATTACTGGATTAACAAAATATCTTGGTTCTTTTTTATTTTCATCCCTACTTATATCCATAACAATAATTCTTTTTGGTACTCCAATTTGAATTGCTGCCAAACCTATCCCAGGTGCTGCATACATGGTATCTAACATATCTTTCATAAGTGATCGCTCTTCTTCGCCTACTTGTAAAACAGGTTTGGATATTTGACGTAATATTTTATTTGGTTCTGTTATAATAATTTTAACTGTCATAATTGATGATTATTTTATTATAATTTTTAAACTTTTAAAGGAAGAACTTTAAGAAGAATCTTGTTTCTTAGAACATCAACATTGAGTTGATTCAGGGTATTAATTATAAAATACATTGTATCTGCATCAATATCATTCAACTCATCTTGCCCAATAACTTCAACAATTCGCAATATTGCTCCACCCATATCACCATTATTAATTAAAACTTGGATATCTGATGGAATTTCTGACTCGTTTATTTCATACAGATTTTTATACTTTTCTGAAACTTTAATACCATCAGATTTAAGTGTCTCAACTAAAATTACATCTTTTTTAGAAAAGAAATATTTTTTATTTTTTTTAATCTTTTTTAAAAAAACGTCTAAATCTTTAGTAATATTTTTTTTAGGGATCTCTCCATAAAAATAATTGATTAATTTAGACTGATGAAGAATTTTATTATTAATTTTAATATTCTTAGAATCTGCATTTTTCTCAAAAGTATGTTTTTGATAAAATGTAGTATAATTTGAAGGAATCTCTTCTTGATCGATTTCACTTAAAAAAATACTTAACTCTTCATTAAATGCATTTTCTATACCATCATTTTTAAAAGAATTTTTTAATGCATTCATTAATTTAAGTTTTTCATCAATTTCTGAGGTTATTAATATTCCTTGATATATTAAAGCTCTAGCTTCTACTGTTGTTAATATTTTTGAGGAGTCCCTAATATTTATTAACTGATCAATACTAAACTGAAATCTCTTATAAAGATTAAATAATTCCTTTTCAGTATAATTTTTTTCATGTGTAGCTTTCTCAATGGTTCTAATCTTGTCTAGGTCAGTAATTTCAATTTCCTGAATATTATATAGTAAATTAGATGTCGATAAATATTTCCAAATTTGTTTAGTAGTAGTGTCTTTTGGTTCAAACTCAAATTGAGAATTCACCTTATGAGATAAATGGAAGTCTAAAATTGTATTTTCAGATATTGTAATATCAGCTTTATTATCATAGCCCATTAGGTAGCTAATTTTTTTTTCATAAAAATTATCTTTAAAACCTAACTCTTTTTTTAAATCTAAAAGTAATTGTGCTTCTTCTATTTTATTTTTATTAATCAAGCAATAAATATTAAATTTAGATAAATATTCGTCTTCAATAGGAGTTGTAATCTTGGAAAAAATTTCACATGCTTTTTCTACTTTTGATATAGAAAGGTAATTATTAACTAGGTGTTTAGCTAATTCTGGATTGTCATTTATAATTTGGTTTTTTAATAAATAGTCTTCAATTAACCTATAATTTGAGTTTTTTATTAACCAACTGGATTTTATTTCAAGAAACTGCTCCTTAGTGATATTTTTTTCAGGATAATAAGCATTGGTTAGAAATAAAATATCCAAAATTTCGGATGCATCTTTTGAAAGATTAATTTTGTCTATATTCTTAAAAAGGTTTAAAATTTGATCTCCATCAGAGTTAGACCACATATTTATATCTAGTCCATTTTCAGCTGGATCGTAGAGACCTGCAATTTCAATCTCTTTTGAAGTCAATGTTGTCTCTAGTTGTATATTTGATTGATCTTTTTTAAGAGATTGCATTTCATAAATAGTATTTTGTGAAACAATTTCTTTATCTTTCTGCTCAACAGCCGTTGTATTTTCTTTAGAAGTTTTTTCTTCTAAGCTCCAAATATCAACTGGCTCTTGTGATTTAGCTGTGAAACTTAAAATTAAAAAAACAAATATAATTGATAAATATTTTTTATTTAACAATTTTAAGTTTTTCATTTGGAATAATTTTTTCTATTTGTTTATTTGGAGCGGGAAAATCAATCTTGCCTAACATTGTGACAGCAGCTGCAATGACAATAATAATTAATGATATTTTAATTATAAGGCCCAAATTAGAATGCCTTCGACTGGTACTTGTAATTTTTGAAAATTGCATATAATCTTTTAATAATTTCAAATTAAGACATATTTGTGTTTTTTCAATAAAGAAAGCTTATGATTTTAAAAAAAAACCTTGTTTTTTTAGGCATGATGGGGTCTGGAAAATCTTCTATTGGTAATTTAGTTTCAAAAAAATTGAATCTTAAATTCTTAGATATAGATAATCTAATCGAAAACGAGACATCCATGAGCATCTTAAATATATTTGAAAAAAAAGGAGAAGATTATTTTAGAAATTTAGAAGAAAAAATTACGTTAAAAACTTTAAAAACTGCTAATAATGTTATTTCTTTAGGTGGTGGTGGTTTTATAAATGAAAAAATTAGAAAAGAAGTACTTTCTAATAATCTCTCATTTTGGCTTTATTTGGAAGATTCGATATTGTTAAAAAGAATTAAGTCCAGTAAGAAAAGACCCTTAGCAATTAAGTCGTCATACCAGGAAATAAAACAATTAATTAAAAAACGTTCAAAAATATACTCAAAAGCACAATTCAAAATTAACTGTAACAAACTTACAAAAACTGAAATAGTAAAAAAAGTTATAAAAATTTATGAACTCAATTAGATTACAGATAAAAATGGATAGTCAAAAATATCCAATCATCATAGGAAATAATGTTTTAGATAAGCTTAAAAGATATTTAAATAAAAACTATATTAATTTTAATCAATGTTTAATTGTCATAGACAACAAAATTCCAAAAAAAATAATAAATAAAGTTTTAAAATTATTGCCTAAAAAGCAAGTAAAAATACATTACTTTAAAGCATCCGAAAAAAATAAAAATCAAAAAAGTGTTGATAAAATTTTATCTATTCTTTTAAATAAAAATTTCAACAGAAACGATTGTTTAATTTCTATTGGTGGAGGCATAACAGGAGATGTATCTGGTTTTGCTGCAAGTACTTTTAAAAGAGGTTTAAAGTGGGTTAATATTCCAACCACTCTTCTCTCACAAGTAGACTCTTCCATCGGGGGGAAAACTGGAGTGAATACAAAATATGGTAAAAATCTTATCGGTAGTTTTTATCAACCAAATTTAGTTATAACTGATGTTAATTTTTTAAAATCACTCCCAAAAAGAGAAATTATATCTGGATATGGCGAGATTTTAAAACATGCTTTAATTGCTAGTAAGAAATTTTTTTTATTTTTAAATCATAATGGATCACAAATTTTAAATTTGCAAAGTCCTTTAATAGAAAGAGCAATATATCAAAGCTGTTTAATAAAAAAAAACGTTGTTGAAGCAGATGAAAAAGAAATGGGTTTGAGAAAAATTTTAAATTTTGGGCATACCTTTGCTCATGCTTATGAAGCTACCTTGGGATATTCCAAGAAATTAAATCATGGAGAAGCTGTTATATTAGGATTTAAAACGGCTATTAAATTTAGCTATGAAAATAAAATTTTGAGTATTAAAGAGTATTATTTAATTATAAATCATTTAAAAAAATTAAATCTTCCGAGAGATATGAATAAATTCTTCTCTAAAAAAAATCTATTTAAACTTTTATCATTTATGAAAAAAGATAAAAAAAATAATACAAATAAAATTAATTTAGTATTATTAAAGAAAATTGGAAACCCAACATACAAAGTACAATGGGACGAAAAAAAAATTCGTTCTTTTTTAAAAAAAGAATTATCTAAGTAATATCTGAATTGAATGTATGTGATCTTTTAGCTCAAGATCTAAAATGTTATAAATTTTTTTAGTCGACTCTAATCGGCTTAACTTAATAAGTTCATCTGATTTAATTATTAATTTTAAATGAAATCTGCCCTTCTTGTGTCCTTTATGATTTTTATGCAAAAAACTTTTATCTTCAACTTCTATTTGTTGAACAACAATTCTTTTATTAAGTTTAATTTTAACAGTTGCAATTAATTCATTTATATTCATAAATAATAATTTAATATTATATTACATGAAAAATATTTGTGATTGGAATAATTGTTTTGAAATTGGTGAATATAAAGCACCAGTTGAAAAAGATAATAGTAAAAACTATAGATTGTTATGTTTAGCTCATGTTAGAGAATTTAACAAAAATTGGAATTATTTTTCAGGAATGGACGATGAGCAAGTTTTTAATTTCTTAAAATCAGACATGACCTGGCACAAGCCAACCCAAAGTTTTAGCTCTTCTGACAATTTTTTTAAGGTACTATGGAATACAACATTAAAAGATGAATTTGATAAAGCAAAACTTAAAGGTGAATATAATCATATGAGTCAGTTCAAGTTTAACAGCAATGACATTAAAGCTTTTGGAATTTTAGGTGTTTCTGTAGGTTTAAAATGGGAAAAAATACAAGATAAATTCAAATCACTTGTCAAAAAATTTCACCCTGATATTAATTTGGGTAATAAACAATATGAAGAAAAACTTAAATTAATCACTTTAGCTTATACCCAGTTAAAAAATACTTATAGAGAAAAAATTGACACTTGAAGCAAATATACAACCTGACCTTAAAATATCTTTAAAACAAACTTTTGGAATTGACTCAAATATGGAAGTGAATGCCTTTTCAAAAAAAAATGAATATGTTCCAGAGATTGATAAAAATTACAAATTTGATAGAGACACAACACTTGCAATTTTATCTGGTTTTGCATTTAACAAGCGGGTTTTAGTCCAGGGTTATCACGGTACTGGAAAATCAACTCATATTGAACAAATAGCTGCAAGATTAAATTGGCCTTGCATAAGGGTAAACCTAGATAGTCATGTAAGTAGAATTGATCTAATCGGAAAAGATGCAATTGTTATTAAAGACGGAAAACAAGTTACAGAATTTAAGGAAGGTATTCTTCCATGGTCTATACAACACCCAGTAGCTCTAGTTTTTGATGAATATGATGCGGGTAGACCAGATGTAATGTTTGTTATTCAAAGAGTATTGGAAGCTGAGGGAAACTTTACCCTTTTAGATAAAAACAAAGTTATAAAACAAAATAAATTTTTTAGATTGTTTGCAACCTCTAACACTGTTGGTTTAGGGGATACTACTGGACTATACCATGGTACTCAGCAAATAAATCAAGGACAAATGGATAGATGGAATATAGTTACATCATTAAATTACCTTAGCTTAGATAAAGAGATGGAAATCATCCTGGCAAAAAATAAAAATTTAAATAACACCAAAGGAAAAGAAAAAGTGGCCAATATGATTAAGGTTGCTTCATTAACTAGAAAAGGTTTTATTGCTGGTGACATATCTACTGTCATGAGCCCACGAACTGTTTTGCATTGGGCTGAGAATACTGAAATTTTTAAAGATACTGGATACGCTTTTAGAGTTACATTTTTAAACAAATGTGATGATATTGAAAAAAATACTATAGCTGAATATTATCAAAGATGTTTCGGCGAAGAATTACCAGAGTCTATTGTTAATATTCAGATTTAGATGAGTAATAAGGAAAGTAATCTTAAAGAAAAATTTAAACAAGTTCTCATTTCTACTGCAAAAGTAATTTCAGACGATTATAAACCAGAGATAAAAAAAATTGATAAAGATTTAGGTCCAAAAAAAATTGATTTTTTTGAGGTAACTAATTTATCAAACAAAAATGATTTTATTAGATTAAGAGCTGAAGCTGACTCAGGCGCATTAAAAAAAAAATTTTCAAATAAAAAAATATTTAATAAGAATTTACCAAATAATAAATCTTGTAAATCTTTATATAACATTGCTGAAAAAGTAAGATATGAGGTTTTAGGAAGTAAAATGCTTAAAGGTATAGCTAAAAATTTAAAAGAAAACTATAATCAAAAAATTAACACAAGTCATAATGAAAATTTGAATAGCAAAGATGACGTCCCTATAACACAAGCTTTTGAAATATATATGCTGAAAAAATTTTTTAGTTTAGAACCTAATTCTACTTCTTCAAAAAAGTTAAGTTTCTGGGAGAAAGATTTTGATTCTTCAATTGAAAAACATATGGATTTCTTAAATGAAAACTTAGAAAATCAAAATAATTATAGCTCAAAGTTTTCAGAAATTTTAGAAAATATGGATGTTTTTAGCTCAGATAATGAAGAAAGCAATGAAGAAGACAATGAAAAAGAAAATGAACAAGAGAAAAAATCAGAAAACGATGACAACAACCAAGCGGACGGACAGGAAGATAAAAATAAACAAGACGAAAGTCTGGCCAGTCTTGACTCTGGTTTTGATCTAAGTGATCAAAAAATCAATGAACAGTTAGAAGATCCCGACTCCATCAAGGATAGCTCAGAGAATGTATTACAAAAAGCAAAAATAGATAACATGAATCAAGAGTACCAAATTTTTACAAACGAATTTGATGAAATTATAAAAGCGGAAAACTTAGAAGATATTAAAGAAACACAAAAATTGAGAAAAAATCTTGACCAACAGTTGATTAGTTTTCAGGATTTAATAACAAAGCTTGCTAATAAGCTACAAAGAGAGCTTCTAGCTAAACAAAATAGAGCTTGGGAATTCGACCTAGAAGAAGGTTTGCTGGATAGCTCAAAGTTAACAAGAGTTATTGTAGACCCTTATAATTCATTATCTTTTATGAAAGAGAAAGATCTAGACTTTAAAGATACTATTGTAACATTGTTAATTGATAATTCAGGGTCAATGCGAGGCAGGCCTATCACAATTGCAGCACTTTGTGCGGATATACTATCTCGGACTTTAGAAAGATGCTCTGTAAAAGTTGAAGTTCTGGGTTTTACTACAAAAAATTGGAAGGGAGGAAAAAGTAGGGAAACATGGACAAAAAAAGAAAAGCCAAAAAATCCTGGTAGATTAAATGATCTGAGACATATAATCTATAAAGGAGCAGATACTCACTGGAGACAATCAAAAAATAATATCGGCTTAATGTTAAAAGAAGGATTGTTAAAAGAAAACATTGATGGAGAAGCTATATCCTGGGCATTTAATAGAATTAAAAAAAGAAAAGAAGAAAGAAAAATCCTAATGGTAATTTCTGATGGAGCTCCAGTAGACGACTCTACCTTATCCGTTAATTCAGGGGATTTTCTTGAAAAACATTTAAAAAAAATGGTAAAATTTATAGAAACTAAGAGTGATGTAGAAATTTTAGCTATCGGGATTGGTCATGATGTATCAAGATATTACAGCAAAGCTATTAAAATAACCGATGTTCATGAACTTGGGGATGTTATGATTTCTCAGCTTAGTGGGTTATTTAAAAATAAAGATAAACTACATTAAAGTTTTAAAAGGTCTTCATTTCTCCACATAATACTAACTTCAGCTCCACTTCTAATTTTAGAATTTCCACAAAATATATTTGCATAATTTTTTTCTAGTAATGTTTTTCCTATAAAAATACCGAGCCCTAGACCCGATTTAGACCTTGCAGATGTTTTAAAGGACTTAAGATAAGGCTCTCCAATTTTACTTAATACATCTTTTGGATATCCTTCTCCATCATCTTCAATAACAACTTCAGTGAAATCACTATCACTTTTAAGATTTATGAATACTTTACTTTTAGAATACTTGTTTGCATTGCCAATAAAATTTCTTAATCCATAAACAATTTCTATGGATTTGATCATATTAATTGGGTTAGAATTTTGATCATAATTTACTATAAACTTCTTACTACTTATCTCTTGAAAAGATTTTACAATCTCATTTAAATATTCAGCTAAACTCAAATCTCTATCAATAAAATCATCTTCAATTGAAGGATTTAATGTTAATTTCTTCAATATTTCACTACATCTTTCAATTTGACTTGCTAATAACTCAATATCTTTTTTAACTTCTTTATTATCTTCAAATTGTTTTAATAAATCTGCTGATATAATCTTGATTGTTGAAAAAGGTGTCCCTAAAGAATGTGCAGCTGCTGCTGCTTGACCTCCAAGGGATAAAAGCTCATGTTCTTTTGACATAATTTCTTCCATTTTGTTTAGTGCTTCTTTCCTTAGTCTAGATTGTTTGCCAAATAATAAAGCAAAATAATTTAAAAAGATTAAAGCAACTATCAATGAAATAGGAATTGAATAATAATAGTAAAAACTAACATGAAAGTGTTCATTGATTGGATGCGGTAATGGGCTATGAAAGAATGTAAGAAAAACAATAATAAAAATAGTAACAATAACTAATAATAAATTACTTTTAAAACCTAAATTTGATGATGAGAATATAGTTGGTATTATTAAAAAAATTGAAAATGGATTAGCAATGCCTCCTGTTAGATAAATTAAAAAACTTAATTGCAAAACATCAATAAAATAAAATAAAAAAGCTGCTTTATCTAGCAATTGAGTTTTTTTTTCAAAGTAAATTAAGTATAAATTACTAAGAATTCCAATAAAAACTATTGAGTTTGTTAAAATAAAATTAAATTCAAATTTAAAAATAAAATAAACTAAATTTATAGTTATTAATTGACCAATTATAGCAATCCATCTTAAGTTGATATATGTTGATTTTTTTAAAGTGAAATATTTTGAAGTTTCAAAAAACTTCATTATTAGATATCAAGATTTTGAACATTGATAGCATTTGATACAATAAAATCTTTTCTTAATGCTACATCATTGCCCATTAAAGTATGAATAAGCTGTTGATCTTTTTTGAGATCCTTTGAATATTGAACTTGTAATAAATTTCTTGTTTCGGGATCTAAAGTAGTGCTCCATAACTCTTCTGGATTCATTTCTCCCAATCCCTTAAATCTCTGTATACTCATTTTAGATTTTTCTTCATCGTAGGCCTTGTTAAATTTTTTACTTCCTTTGTCCATTTTTTTAAGTTCTTTACTATTGTTTAATATATAGCTCTCTAATTCTTTTTCGTCCTTAATATAAATTCCTTTTGTACCCTTATTAATTTTAAATAAAGGTGGCTGAGCTAGGTATATATGTCCATTCTCAATTAATTTATTAAAAGGTTTGTTGTTAAAAAAGGTCAGAAGCAGGGCCCTGATATGAGATCCGTCAACATCAGCATCTGTCATGATAATTATTTTCCCATACCTCAAGTCTTTTAAATCTATCTCTTGAGTCTTGGGGTCTAAACCAAGAGCATTGATCAAAGTTACTATCTCATTAGAAGAAATCATTTTTGATAATGTTTTTGTTCTATGCTCACTACCATTTTTGTTATCATTTTTTTTTAACAATGTTTCTTCAACATAGGTATTAAGAATTTTTCCTCTTAATGGTAAAACAGCCTGATTTGCTCTATTTCTTCCTTGTTTTGCTGAGCCTCCCGCAGAGTCTCCTTCCACTATAAATAATTCTGTTCCTTCTTGTTTGCCAATTTGACAATCAGCTAATTTGCCTGGCAATCCACTTAATTCTAAAGCGCCTTTTCTTCTTACATTTTCTCTAGCTTTTCTAGCAACGTCTCTTGCTAAAGCCGCTTGCATGACTTTTGCCAGAATTATCTTTGCGGTCGTTGGATTCTGATCAAACCATATTGATAATTTTTCGTTAACAACATTTTCTACTATCATTCTAACTTCTGAGGAAACTAGCTTATCTTTTGTTTGAGAAGAAAATTTTGGATCAGGTATTTTTGCTGACAAAACGCAAGTGAGGCCCTCTTTTATATCATCTCCTGATATTGTAAGTTTATTTTTTTTTAACAGATTGTGTTCTGTTGCGTATTTATTAATAACCCTAGTTAATGCACTTCTAAAGCCTAATAAATGTGTACCACCATCTTTTTGATAAATATTATTTGTATATGGATATA
>JAOIYV010000029.1 GCA_028226735.1 Candidatus Pelagibacter sp. | reverse complement strand
TTTATTAGATCGAGTACAATCTGAGCTTAATCTTGATGAGATTAATATTCTTGAAAATTCTAATTTAAATGGTGTTGAAGAATTACCAGACTCCATAAGTCAAGAAGAAGTTCTGGATGAAAAAAAAAGAGAGAGAGAAAAACTTGGTTCTGTTAACCTGCGAGCAGATGAAGAAACAAACAGATATGAAATCGAAATTAAAAAAATGGAACAAGACCGAGAAGATCTAGTTTCGGCGATAATAAAATTAAAAGAAAGTATAAATGAATTAAATCAAAAAGGAAGAGAGAGACTCTTAGTGGCATTTGAAAAGGTTAATAGAAAATTTAATGAGGTTTACACAAAATTGTTTAACGGAGGAAATGCAAAATTAGAGCTTGTAGATTCTGATGATCCTCTCGAAGCTGGTCTTGAGATGCTTGTAAGTCCTCCAGGCAAAAGACTTCAGTCAATAACATTGCTGTCTGGTGGAGAACAAGCATTAACAGCTCTGTCTCTTATATTTGCAGTTTTTCTCACAAATCCATCTCCAATATGTGTGCTTGATGAAGTTGATGCTCCTTTAGATGATGCAAACGTAACAAGATTTTGTAGTCTTCTTGAGGAATTGACTAAAATCACTAATACTAAATTTATTATAGTGACTCACCATGCATTAACAATGTCAAAAATGAATAGACTTTATGGGGTGACTATGCCAGAAAAAGGTATTAGCCAATTAGTAGCTGTTGATTTGCAAAAAGCTGAGAGTATGGTGGCATAAAATTAAATGCTTAAAGATCCATTTAAAACTCGCTTAGAGATTGCAAAATCTAAACTTTCGAAGAGAAATCTCTATAAAAACAAAGAACAGCCCTCTTCAATTGGTACTGCCTTTAAATTAAGCACAGAATTAGTATCTGCGGTTGCAGTTGGGACAATTATAGGGTTTATTTTAGACAAGACCTTTGGTACTAAGCCTTGGTTAATATTAATATTTTTTTTTGTAGGTGTGGTAGCTGGTATAATAAACGTGTTCAGATCTGCAAAAAATATGCAAAAATAAATTTAAGAAATTATGGCAACAAATCCAATGCACCAATTCGAAGTTTATAGAATTGGACCAGAAATTAAATTAGGTGCTATAGATATATCTTTTACAAATGCCAGTTTGTTTATGGTGATTAGCTCTCTTGCAATTCTATTAATTTTTAATTTTGGATCAAAAAAAAATTCTTTGCTTCCGAATAAGATTCAGCTTCTAACAGAGTTAAGCTATACCTTTGTCTCAAAAATGATTAGTGATACAGCTGGGTCAAAAGCAAAACCATATTTTGCATTTATTTTTTCATTATTTATGTTTGTACTTTTTTGCAATATGTTTGGAATGATCCCTTACACCTTTACTGTAACAAGTCATATTATTGTTACTTTTATTTTGGCCTCATTTATTTTTATTGGAGTAACTGTAATCGGATTTATGAAACATGGTTTGGGTTATCTAAAATTATTTGTACCAAGTGGAGTACCTGTGGTTCTATTGCCATTAATAGTTATTATAGAAATTATTTCCTATTTAAGTAGACCAATTAGTCTTTCAGTGCGTTTATTTGCCAACATGATGGCTGGTCATACTATGATGAAAGTTTTCGGAGGTTTTGTTGTAAGCCTTGGAATAGTTGGTGGATGGCTTCCACTAAGTTTTTCGGTTGCTTTAACTGGCTTGGAGATACTAGTTGCTTTTCTTCAAGCATATGTTTTTGCAATCTTAACCTGCATCTATTTAAATGATGCATTAAATTTACACCATTAATTAACATAAGGAGGATATAATGGAACTAGAAGCAGCAAAAATGATCGGAGCAGGACTAGCAGCGATAGCTCTAGCAGGCGCTGGTGTTGGAATTGGAATTATCTTTGGTAATTACCTTTCTGGTGCAATGAGGAACCCATCTGCAGCTCAAAAACAATTTCCTAATCTTTTATTAGGATTTGCTTTAGCTGAAGCTACTGGTCTATTTGGATTAGTTGTTGCATTAATTATTTTATTTGCATTTTAAATTTAATGATTAAAAAAATATTTTTTCAGTCGATATTTTTAAGCTTCCTTTTTTATATGGAAGCTTTTGCAGCTGAAAGCGGAGGTATGCCTCAATTAAATCCTGAATTTTGGATTTCTCAAATTTTTTGGCTAACAATAACTTTTGGTTTTTTATACGTTGTCCTTGCTAAACTTATACTTCCAAAAATTAGTGCTAATCTTGAGATTAGAAAATCACAAATTTTGGAAAATATTGAGGCGGCAGAAAAACAAAGAGAAGAAAGTGAACTAAAAATTAAAGAATATGAAAAGATAGTTCAAAATAGCAAAACTGAGGCAAAAAATCATTTTAACCAAGCTAGAATAAAAGTTTTAAAAGACATTAATAATAAGAAAGAAATATTGAACAATGAGCTCAATAAAGAGGTTCAAAATGTTGAAACCGAAATACAACAGCTTAGAGATAAAGCTCCAGAAAAAATTAATAAAATAGCTGTGGAAACATCTGCAGATTTGCTTCAACAGTTAATAGGTGCAGAAATTAATAACAGTAGCATTTCAGCAATTGTGGATGATTTTTCAAAAAAAAAAATAGATAAATATTATGGCTAGTGATGCAACTTTTTGGGTAGCGGTATCCTTTATTATTTTCTTTGGTGGATTAATTTACCTAAAGATACCCCAAAAAATTAATGATATTTTATCAAAACTGATTTCTGATATAAAAAATGAAATCGAGGAAAGTGAAAAATTAAGATCGGAAGCAAAAACTCTGCTGGATAACGCACAAAATAAATTAAATACAGCTCAAAAAGTTAGTAATGACATTCTAGAGCAAGCAAAAAAAGATAGTGAACATCTGGTTATTGAAATGAATGATAAATTTCATAAATCCTCTGAAATAAAGAAGAAATTGTCGGAAAACAAAATCACTCAAATGAAAGAGGCAGCAATTAAAGAGATAAAAAATGCATCTATAAAAATTGCTGTCGACTCAGTAAGACAAATTATTAATACATCGGTAGATAAAACTAAACTTGATAATCTTTTTGATAAAAATCTAGAAGAAACAAAAAATGCGTTAAAGAAAATAAATTCATAAATTCCTTACAATTTTTTAAAAAAGCTATAAATTAACTAAATGAAATCTATAGTGATTGGTTCAGGATTTGGTGGTATAGCTGCAGCATTACGACTTAAGGCAAAAAATCATAATGTTACTTTAATTGAAAAACACCATGATCTAGGAGGAAGAGCTAGAGTATTTAAAAAAAATGGCTTTATCTTTGATGGTGGTCCAACTGTAATTACTGCTCCCTATTTGATTAATGAATTGTTTGAATTATTTAAAAAAGATCCTAAGGATTATATTGATCTATCGCCACTTAAAATTTGGTATCAGTTTATTTTTGAAGATAGTTCTAAATTCAACTATTCGGGAGATGAGGATATGATGAAAAAGCAAATCGAACATATAAATAAAGAAGATGTTGAAGGTTATGAAAAGTTGGTAAATTTTACCAAAAAGATTTTTGACAAAGGGTTTACAGATCTTGCTCATGTTCCATTTGATAAACCATTTGTCATGATGCAGCAATTGCCTGCTCTATTAAAACTTAAAAGTTATAAATCTGTATATTCGTTAGTTTCATCATATATTAAAGATGAAAAATTAAGAAGAATGTTAAGTATGCATCCTTTATTAGTTGGAGGAAATCCATTTACAACAACATCTATTTATGGACTAATTTTATACTTAGAAAAAAAATGGGGAATACATTACTCAATGGGAGGTACAGGAAATATTATAAAAGGATTTGAAAAATTAATGGAGGAAGTTGGAATAAAAATCATCAAAGGTCATGAAGTAACTCGAGTTATTTCAATTAAAAATAAAATTACTGGCGTTGAACTAGATAATCAAACTAAAATAGATGCAGACAATGTTATTTGTAACGCTGATCCACCTGCAGTATATGATAAATTATTAAATGGAAATAAAAATAATTCTTTATTATTTAAATGGAAAAAAAATAGAATGGAATATTCAATGGGATTATTTGTTTACTATTTTGGAACAAAAAAAATTTATAACACTGTAGAGCACCATACAATTAAATTTGGAAATAAATACAAAGAACATTTAGACGATATATTTGATAATAAGAGGTTAAATAAAGACATAAGCTATTATCTTCATAGACCATCTGCTACTGATAAATCTATGGCTCCTGAAGGCCATGATTGCTTCTATGTATTGGTACCAGTTCCCAACAATCAATCTAAAATTGACTGGTCAGTCGAGAGTGAAAAAATGAAAAATTTAGTAATTGATAAAATGGAAAAAGATTTAATGCCGAACTTAAGAGAGAATATTGTTGAAGACTTCTATTTAACACCTGATTATTTTGAAAAAGAACTAAACACCAAGTATGGATCTGGTTTTTCAATACAGCCTAAATTTTCTCAATCTGCTTATTTTAGGTTTCACAATAAATCAGAAATTTACGATGGGCTTTATTTCGTGGGTGCTGGAACTCATCCAGGCGCAGGTGTTCCTGGAGTTCTCTCGTCAGCAAAAGTATTAGATAAAATTTTGTAATGTCTAATAAGAGTTATCTATCCATTTATGCAAAGTCTTTTAATTGGGCAGGTTTTTTTTTACCTAAAGAAACTTATAAAAAATGCTCTGCTTTATACGATTTTTGTAGAGTCGCTGATAATATTGCAGATGATGATAACAATCTGGAAATTAAAGAGAGCAAGTTTAAAAAATTTGAAAACGATTTTAATCAAAAAAACTTTGATGACCCAGTCATTAAAAATATTTGGGGTCTTATAGATGAATTCAATATTTCTATAAAAATTATCCGTGATTTACTTGATGGTATAAGATTCGATATCAAAAAAAAAGTAAAATTAAATTCAAGGAAAGAATTATTAATTTATTCCTATAGAGTAGCTGGAACAGTTGGATTGATGATGGCAAAAATTTTAAATG
>JAOIYV010000028.1 GCA_028226735.1 Candidatus Pelagibacter sp. | reverse complement strand
GATTAGTGCTTTCCTTTTTTAGAAGTCCCTTTTGAACATTTACATTATTTAACTTTAAAATTTTAAAACTTTTACCTTTAACTTTTTTATCAATATCATCAATTGAATATACAACTTTTCCAATTTTGTTTTTAATTATTTCATTCGTGCACGGTGGTGTTTGGCCAAAGTGATTACATGGTTCGAGAGAAACATACATTTTAGAGCCTCGTAAATTGGTGCTTGAATTTTTAATTGCATTATATTCAGCATGAGGTCTTCCACCAAAGCCTGTTTGACCTATTGAAATGATTTCATCGTTATTTACTAATACACAGCCAACAGATGGGTTTTTACCTGTTAAACCAATTCGTGCTCTTGCTAGAGTTAAAGCAAGACTCATATATTTAATATCTTTTTTGGTAAATTTATCTTTTTTTGTAGACATCTAATTTGTCCACGAATTGTACAAAATCTTTTTCTTCTCTGAAATTTCTATATACGGATGCAAACCTGACATAGGCTACTGGATCAAGTTCTTTTAATCCTTCCATGACCATCGTTCCTATTGTATTTGTTGAGATCTCACTCTGACCAAGTTCTTCAAGGGCTCTTGATATCTTACTAATAAATTTTTCAGCAGTTTCAGTATCTATTGGTCTCTTTTTTAGAGCAATATAAACAGATTTTGATAGTTTATCTCTGTCAAAAGATGATTTTCTACCATTCTTTTTAACAACCATTATTTCTCTAAATTGGACTCTTTCAAAAGTTGTAAACCTTGCACCACATACACACAATCTTCTTCTTCGAATGGCAGTACCATCTTCAGTAGGTCTAGAATCTACCACCGAAGTTTCACCTTTTTTACAAATTGAACAAATCATTTATTTTAAATTTTTATATATTGGAAAAGAGGATGTTAAATTTATTACTTCATCTCTAACTTCTTTTTCAATTTTACTATTATCTTCAGGATTCTCTGACAAACCTATGATAACCTTAGTTATAAGATCTCCCACTTTTTTAAATTCATTTAAACCAAAACCTCTTGTTGTAGCTGCTTGTGTTCCAAGTCTTATTCCGGAGGTAATCATTGGTTTTTCACTATCAAATGGTATTCCATTTTTATTACAAGTAATATTAGCGTTAGAAAGACTTTCTGCAGCAGCATTACCTTTTACTTTAAAAGGTCTTAAATCTACTAACATCAAATGAGTGTCAGTTCCATCTGAATAGATTTTAAATCCATTATTTTTCAGTGTTTCTGAAAGAATTTTAGCGTTAGCTAAAACAGATTTAATATAATCATTAAATTCAGGTTTAAGAGCTTCTAAAAAACCAGCTGCTTTTGCAGCAATTACATGCATTAATGGTCCGCCTTGATAACCAGGGAATACAGCTGTATTAAATTTTTTTGCTAGGTCTTCGTGATTTGTTAAAATAATTCCTCCTCTAGCACTTCTAAAAACCTTATGAGTTGTTGAGGTAACAACATGGGCATGGTCACATGGATTTGGATAACCTTTACCAGCAACTAAGCCTGAAAAATGTGCCATATCTACCATTAAGTATGCACCGACTTTATCTGCTATTTCTCTAAATTTTTTAAAATCAATCACTCTTGAGTATGCACTACCACCTGCAATGATAAGTTTTGGCTTGTGCTCTAAAGCAAGTTTTTCAACATTGTTATAATCAATAAGTTCTGAATCTTTATCTACATCGTAACCTATAGCATTAAACCATTTACCTGACATTGAAATTTTTAACCCATGAGTTATGTGACCACCTGAGTTTAAACTCATTCCAAGAAATGTATCACCTGGATTTAATAATGCTAAAAACACAGCACCATTAGCTTGCGCACCTGAATGAGGTTGAGCATTAGCAAATTTACAGTCAAATAATTTCTTAAGTCTATCTATCGCTAAATTTTCAGCTACATCAACATGTTCACATCCGTTATAATATCTTTTTCCAGGATATCCTTCTGCATATTTATTTGTTAAAACTGATCCTTGAGCTTCTAATACAGCTTGTGAAACAATATTTTCAGAAGCAATTAATTCAATATGTTGCTGTTGTCTTTTTAATTCATCGTCTATAGCCTTATATAATTCTGGATCAGTTTTAGATAAACTGTCTTCAAAAAAACTTCGGTATTGATCATTTATATAATTATTTTCACTAGACATAATTAAATTTTTTTAATTCTTTTTGAGTGTCTCCCGCCTTCAAATTTAGTACTTAAAAAAATGTTTACACATTTTAAAGCATTATTTTTTGACAAAAGTCTTGAGCCTAATGTAATGATATTTGCATCGTTATGCAATCTTGATAATTTAGTAGATCTTAAATTAAAACATTGTGCTGCACGTATATTTCTATGTCTATTAGCGGCTATATTCATCCCCATACCAGATCCACAAACTAATATACCAACATGGTTTTTGTTCGTTTTAACTTTTTTTGCAACTTTATGGGCATAATCAGGGTAATCGACCCTTTTAATGTTATTAGGGCCCAAATCATTATAGGTAATTTTTTTCTTATCAAGATGACGTTTAATTAATTCTTTTAATCGGTATCCCGCATGATCAGATGAAATAAATATTTTCTTCAAATTAATTAAATTTATAATCTAATACACAAGCTACTAGGTGGATTCTATTTTCTTCACCCCCATTAAAAGCATTATGATATTTTGTGTTGTTAGTAACCCAAACAGATCCATCAGCTGGCATATGCTTTGCAACATTATCTATAACCATTATGCAACCAGGGTTTGAAATAATAGGTATGTGTAACCTTGGTTCAGGGTCTCTGTGCCAACTTAATGTTGATCTAGGTTCTTTTAATAAAATTCTAACTCTACCCAATTTATATTTTGTCGATAAAACATCAAAGACTTCTTTAAAATAAGTATTTTCGTAATCTGGTATGAATTCTGAATAAGTAGACTCATCAATTGAAACGTCTCTTGAAACTTCTTTGCCTGACTTATCTGGTTTTGTCCAATATACACCTCTAGCCTTACTACCTTTAACAGAATCTGGGTCTCCAGGAATTTGAGTTAAAGAAATGGCACCAAAGTGAGCAATACCTCCTCCATCTTCAAATTTTTTGGTTTGAACAATCTGATTATAAGCTTCTTGCAATTTATCAATATCAAATTTTAAATTTTGCTTTTGAAAGTCTCTAAAATCTAAAATTTTTTCATCTTTTTTGAGATCTAAATTTACAATGTTTTTGTTTTCAGTATTCATGTAGATTGTTTTTTACCCATTTTAATATATATTTGTATAATACATTTGTCGCATTTTAAAAATAAATTAAAACATGATTACAGGAAATTTTCCCAATCTAAGGCTAAGAAGATCCAGAAGAAATGATTGGTCTAGAAGGTTAATTCAGGAAAATAGCCTATCTTCTAGTGATTTTATATTGCCTATTTTTCTGATAGATGGAAGAAATACAAAACAAACAATAAAAACAATGCCAGAAGTGTATCGATATACAATAGATAAACTTGGGGTTATTGTCGATAAAGCAATCAAAAACAAAATACCTATGGTTGCATTATTTCCTTATACAAAAAAAATAATTAAAAATAAACTTGGAACAGAAGCATTAAATGAAGACAATCTAGTTTGTAAAGCAATTCAATACATTAAAAAAAAATATAAAAATGAAATAGGTATTATGTGTGATGTAGCCTTAGACCCCTACACATCTCATGGACATGATGGATTATTAAAATCTAGGTATGTTCTTAACGATGAAACGGTAGATGTGTTAATTAATCAATCATTACTTCAAGCTGAAATGGGTTGTGATGTAATTTCACCATCAGACATGATGGATGGAAGAATTGGAAGAATAAGAAAAGCTTTAGATAAAGAGGGCCATCAAATGGTTCAAATATTATCTTATGCTGTAAAATACGCATCAAGTTTTTATGGTCCTTTTAGAGATGCTGTTGGATCAAAAGGTTTACTCAAAAGTGATAAAAAAAATTACCAGATGGATTATAGAAATAGTAATGAAGCATTAAGAGAGGTGGCTCTAGATATTAAAGAGGGAGCAGATATGGTTATGGTTAAACCTGGTATGCCTTACCTAGATATAATACAATTAATAAAAAATAATTTTAAGATACCTGTCATAGCATATCAAGTGTCAGGTGAGTACAGTTTATTGGATAATAGCATCAAAAAAGGTTTAATAGATAAAAGTTCTATTTTAGAAAGTTTAATTTCATTCAAAAGAGCTGGAGCAAATGCAATAGTAAGTTACTATGCTGATAGAATTGAGAAACTGATAAAATAAATTATTTAAGCAAATTTACAAAATGCATTCTAGAGGCAGGATAATTTATATTATTTGGTTTTAAAATTGATTTTTCAAGAAAATCACTAACAAGTTTTAATCCTTTCAACAAATTACTTATGTCAATTATATTATCATTATCTTCTATTAAAAAATTGGGCACAATTTTTTTTTCAGTTGAAGAAATTACAAAATAATTCTCCTGATTATTAATTAATTCTTTTTCTACCATATTTTTAAGTTCAAGATTGTAACCTAATAATTTAAGTAGTTCTAATTCCCAAAAAATATATTCCTTTATCCATTGATCAGAATTTAAAATTATAAAAAAATTATCAATCAAATTAAAAATTTCTTTGTTTGATTGAGCTTCAGCTGTTAATAATTTTATAAGATTCATTGCAGAAGCTATACAAGATAATTTTTGATTATGATCAAAATATAGTGGTGTTAGCGCCTTCAATATTTCAACCTTAAAATATCCAATTCTATTTTGGCTCTTGGAATTATAATTTACATAAATCTTATTGCCAATTTGTAAATAATTTTTAATTTTTTTTGAAGTACCTCCAAAGATAATACCTGAAATTTTTCCATGGCTTTCGGTAAAAACCTCAGCAATTATAGAATTTTCGCTATAGCGATTCTTTGAAATTAAATATCCAGTATCATCCCAATTCATTTTTTTTGAGCACTTTCTAAACATAAAGTTGCAGCATTTTGTTCTGCATCTTTTTTTGAACTACCCTCAGCACTAAAAAAGTTAGAATTTTTTAATTTTACAGCAACATTAAATAATGGTTTATGTCTGGGTCCTGTGTTTGAAATTAATTTATAAATTGGCAGTGTTTTAAATTTTTTTAATGAGTACTCTTGTAGTTTTGTTTTGGCATCAATCTGAGTTATAACACTAGCAGTAATATGATCTCTCCAAAGTTTTAAAATAAACTTTTCAGAAAAATTAAGCCCTTTATCTAAATAAATAGCTCCAATTAAAGCCTCCAAGCAATCTGCTATTACCTTATCCTCAATTATAATTTTTTTATTTTTTGGGTTAAAAACTAAAATGTATTCTTCTAATTCTATTT
>JAOIYV010000027.1 GCA_028226735.1 Candidatus Pelagibacter sp. | reverse complement strand
TACTGAAGATAGAGGAAATTTGAAAACAAGCACATCTATTGCAAAAGCAAAATTTAATAAAAAAAAAATATTTTTTAAAAATATTTTTCAAGCAAATCCACCAATAGACTCTGGTTATCACTTTGGCTCTAGATTAGCAATTAAGGATAATTATATTTTTGCCTCTATAGGAGAAAGAGGCCAAGGAATGATAGCACAAGACACTAGAAGTCATCCCGGTAGCATAATTAGGATTCACCTTGATGGCACAATTCCAATTGATAATCCAAAATTTAATGAAAAAAAAAATTGGTTACCAGAAATTTATCAGATAGGTATAAGGAATCCTCAAGGATTAACTTTATCACCATTTGATCAAAAAATTTATATAAGTAATCATGGAGCGATGGGAGGTGATTGGTTTGGTGAAGTTAAGAAAGGTCAAAACTATGGCTGGAAAATTTTAGGGTGGGGTGGAAAAAATTATTCTGGAACAAAAATAGGCCCTAAGTGGAAGCCTGGATTTACTAAAGCAATTCATTATTGGGTACCCTCTATAGCAACAAGTGCAATAACAATTTATAAAGGAAAAGAGTTTAAAGAATGGAATGGTCATGCTCTAATTACATCTTTAAAAGATAAATCCTTACGAAAATTAATTTTTGATGATTTGTCTAACATTAAAGAAGATATAATTTTTAAGGATAAAATTGGTAGAATAAGGGATATTCAAGTCCAACCAAATTCAGGTAAATTGTTTTTTCTAAGCAGTGGTGGCTCTTTATGGAAAGTAGAAAAATAGTTTAACTTAAATGGCTTTTATTATTGGTAGTGAATGAAAGTCAGCAGTATCTATCTTGGAAGAATGATCTCTTCTCATATTCCACCTATTGTTTACTCCAGCACTAGCTAAACTCAGTGTTGATCTACCATATCTGTAATTTGTACTATCAATAGATCTCATTAAGCCTTTAATTTTTTCATCTTTTTCTGAAGAGAATAAATTTTTGCTACCATCTGAACCAGTTAAGCCAGTTAATGTTATTCCTGCTTTTTGATATCTATATCCGTCTATAAAAATTTCTTTTAATGCAATCAATGCAGTCTTAACTATTTCGATACTATTGTTAGTAGCTATTGGAAAATCTATAGTTTTAGCATTAGAGTAATACACTCCTTTATTTTGAAAAGGACTTGTTCTAATAGATACTGTTATTGATTTTGCAATTAAAGATTCAGATCTAATTTTTTCTGAAGCGTTTAAACAATAATTTGCTACAGCTTCTTGAAGTTCTTGAAATTTTTCAACTCTAGTGCCGAATGATCTTGATACTACACAACTTTTTCTTTTTGAAGTTTTAGTTTCTAATGGAATACAAGGAATACCTCTAAGCTCTAATGCAGTTCTAGAACCCTCATTTATAGGCTTTATAACGACCGGAAAATTTAAATTTTTTTCTATCTTTTTAATAATGTTCTTTTCATCTTTATTGTAAATAAACTTAATAAATTTTGGCGTTAATATTTTATTTTGTAAAAATATTTTTTTTGAAATCTCTTTATCCATTGCTAATGATGAGGCTATTACGCCAGAATGTGTGTATGCTATTTTTTGAGATTCAATAATTGATTGTATATATCCATCTTCACCAAATTGACCATGCAAAGCATTAAATATTATATCTGGTTTGTATGATTTTATTTTATTTAATAGATTATTATCTGGCTCACATGTAGCAACTCTATATCTATTTTTTTTTAATTCTTTAGCAACCTCTTTTCCTGTTTCTAAACTTATTAACCTTTCTTTTGATATACCACCACAAAGCACTAAAATTTTTTTTTTCATTACTATTTTAATATTTTAATTTCTCTTTCTAGTTTAATGCCTGTTTTTTTTTGTACACTCTCTCTTACAAATTCTATCAATTTATACATATCATTAAAACTAGCGTTATTCTTATTTATAAAAAAATTACAGTGTTTACTAGAAATGCTTGCGCCACCAAAACTTGTATCAAGTGACACTGATTCTTTAATTAATTGCCAAACTTTCTTATTAGTTTGATGTATGGGGTTTTTAAATGTACTTCCACTTGTTTTAATTTTGGTTGGTTGACTATTATCTTTCTTATTTTTTAGTTCTAAAACTTTATCTTTAATTTTATTCTGATCTTTTTTTTCCCCCTTAAAAGATGCACTTAAAAAAATTAAATCATCAGACAAATCATTATTTCTGTACTCAAATAAAACTTTATTTGCTGGTATAGTTACTACTTTTCCTTTTTTGTCTATTGCTTGAATTGAAATCAATATATCTTTAAATTCTTTATTGAAACAACCAGCATTCATTTTTAATCCACCTCCTACAGTTCCTGGAATGCATGCTAAAAATTCTAAACCTCCAATTCCATTTTCTAGTGCAAAGTCAGATAATTTTTTATCAGTACATGCGCTACCTGCAACAATAATATCATTTGGCAACATTGAAACATTTGAAAAATTTTTACCTAATTTAACGACTATACCATCATAAGTTCCATCACTAATTAAGGTATTAGAGCCTGCACCAAGTATATAAATTTTTTCTTTTTCTCCAAATCTTTTTAAAAACAGAACTAGGTCTGATAATGTCTCTGGCTTAAAATAAATTTTAGTTTTACCACCAATATTAAACCAATTACTTTTTTTTAAATCATAATCGAAATAGAATTTACTATTAATTTCTTTAGAAAGTTTTTTAATTTCTTCAGTAATCATTATATCAATTTTGGTAATTCTCTCATCCATGATGAAATAGTTCCAGCTCCCATTCCAATAACTATTTTTTTTCCATAAATATTGCTTTTTATAAATTTTGATAATTGATATTGGTCATTGACTAAAAATAATTTCACTTTTGAGTTTTTTATAATATCTTTAGCAAAATTATTATAATTAAATCCTAATTTTATCTTTTCACCTGCTGCGTATACAGGGCACAAAATTACAGTATCAGCTTTTTTAAAAGATAAGCTAAATTCTTTCTTAAGGTCTTTTAATCTTGAAATTCTATGAGGTTGAAATATGCATATTATTTCTTCTTTTTTATATGCAGCCCTTACCCCATTCAAAACTTCTTTAATTTCTGTTGGATGGTGTGCATAGTCATCATAAAAGCTAACATCCCTAAAAGTAAATATTTTGTTAAATCTTCTTTGAACTCCACTAAATTCTCTTAACCCTTTTTTGACAATCTCTTTAGATATACCAATGGTTGAAGCTACTGCTGCTGCTGCTGTAGAGTTTCTAATATTGTGAATTCCAAGAAGAGGAATCCTAATCTTTTTAATAAACGAGTCTTTTTTTCCAGGCATTTTAATTGATAAATCATATTCTGAAAACTGTTTCTCATGTTTTATGTTCTTAATGTGAAATTGGGATTTAGGGTTTAGTCCATAAGTATAATAATTTTTTATTTTAAGTTTTTTTAATAATTCAATATTATTTTTATCATCTATGCAGATAAATGATTTTCCAAATGAAGGAACCTTATTTATGAATTTTATAAATAAATTTTTGAGATCAATCATCGATTTATAAAAGTCCATATGTTCTCTATCAATATTTGTAACTATTGAATATGTTGGTGGGACATGAATAAAACTACCATCAGACTCATCAGCTTCTAATACACACCAATCACTTTTTCCAAGTTTTGCTGAATTTTTTAATGAATTTAATACTCCACCATTAATAATAGTTGGATCTAATTTTGTTTTGGAAAATATTGCTGCCAACAAAGATGTTGTTGTTGTTTTCCCATGAGAGCCCGTAACCACAATGTTCTTAGTTAAGGAAACTATATGGGCAAGCATTTCACCTCTTTTATAGATTGGTAGATGGTTTTTTCTAGCTTCAATTAATTCTATATTATTTTTTTTAATTGCAGAGGATATGACTAAAATAGTTGCATTTTTTATATTTTTCTTATTATGATTTATTGAAATTTTTATTTTATTTTTTTTCAATCTATCAATATTTTTATTAAAAGAAATATCACTACCCTGGACATTAAAACCCATTCCCTTCATTATTAATGAAAGACCACTCATGCCAATGCCACCAATACCAACAAAATGTATGACTTCAGTTTTTGCTAATTCAATTTTCATTAATAGTACTTATAATTTTTTGATTTATATTATTCCATGTGTTTTGAAAGTTAAAATTTTTCATATTGTTTCTTTTGTCTAAATATTCTTCTTTATTTTCAATAATATTAACTAATTTATCTATTAAATTATTATTATAAAATTCACTTTGATTTAAAATCCAATTACAACCAAGTTTTTCATAAAAGCGCGCATTTTCAAACTGATGATTATCTTTTGCACTAGGCAATGGTATAACAATATGAGGTATTCTTAAAAAATTTAATTCTGCTAGGGTCGACGCTCCCGCTCTGGTTATACATATATTTGATTTGCTCATAAATTTTGAAATATCATCGTTAAAATCAAATAATTCATTTTCAATATTATTCTTTAAATAAAAATTTTTTAAGTTATTATATAAACTAGTTTGGTGAAAAACTTTTAACTTATATATTCTCGAAAGTTTAATTATTGAATCTTTTATTGCGGTATCAAATAATTTTGCACCCTGGCTGCCACCTATTATTAACAAATTAATTTCTTTATCTATGTCTTTATAAATTTCAATAGAATAAAATTCTTTTCTTAACAGAGGTTGTATTAAAGAAATTTTTGTTTTCAAATTAATTGGAAAATTTTTAATTTTTTCTGAATAACAAAAAATTTTTTCACAATATTTTATAAAGAGTTTATTTGATCTACCTAAAACCAAATTCGGCTCGTATAAGAACAATCTTATATTAAGAATTTTGGCGGCAAGACATAAGGGAAAAGACATGTATCCTCCTGTTGATATTAAAACTTCAATTTTCTTTTTCTTTAAAAAAAAGATTGACTCAATAGTTGTAAAAACTATTAAAAAAATTTGAAAAGGTATTAAAAAAATATTTTTAGATATTTTGGATACCTTAACAACTTTAATGTCAAATTTACTAGTATCTAAATACTTTATTCCTCTGGCATCACAAGTCATAAAAGTTTCAAATTCATCTTTTAAATGATCATACAGAATTGTAGCAGGTACCACATGTCCTCCTGATCCACCTGTACTTATTAAAATTTTTTTTTTCATTTTAATTAAATTTTCTTTTTGTTAAATTTAAAATTATTCCAGACAAGATGGACACACCAATAATTGACGATCCACCATAACTTAAAAATGGCAAAGTCATACCCGTTGTTGGAAAAAGTCTTATGTTAACGCCTACATGAATTAATACTTGTAATATAATTAATGTTATTGTCCCTGTAAGAACTAGTTTAACCTTCTCATTTTTTTCTGAATATATTTTTTTAAAAACACTATAAATAAAAAATAAAAAAATAACTAACAACAATATGACTATCATAATTCCAAATTCTTCAGATATTACAGATACAATGTAGTCTGTATGTGCTTCAGGTACTCTATTCTTTAGGGTGCCTTCACCAATGCCTTTTCCAAAAAAACCTCCACTAGTGATAGCATCTATCGCTTTTTCTGATTGAAAATTATGGGTTCCACTGTTTGGACTTAAAAAAGATAATAGTCGATTTCTAATATATTCAAATTTTGGAATAAAAAAAACCATGTACAGTAAACCAATTAATGAAACACTAAAAAAACTAAAAAATATTAATAAACTTATTCCTGAAATAAAAACTAAAGTTAACCAGGATAAAAATATTAGTAGAGTTTGGCCAATGTCAGGCTGCAACATTAGCAAAAAAAATATAGGAATAATTACTATAAAACTAACAAGATATTTATAATAAATATTAAAATCTTTCTCACTGCTTAAAATAGTTGCAAGAAAAACTATTGTGAAAGGCTTAACAACCTCTATTGGCTGAAATCTTGGTAAAAAAAACAAGTCAAGCCAACGTTTTGATCCTTTTACCTCAGAACCGAATATGGGAACTAAAAATAGAAAAAATAAAGAGATAAAGAATAAATAAATTGAAATTTTAAAAAGATTTTTTTCACTAACTGATGAAAAAAAAATCAGAGTAGTCAATCCAAGACAAATATAAGTCAAATGTTTAAAGAAAAAGAAATAATTAT
>JAOIYV010000026.1 GCA_028226735.1 Candidatus Pelagibacter sp. | reverse complement strand
CAAAACAATTAGGTGAGATAATTTATAATGATCTAAAAATTGCAGTTTTAAAAAAAACAAAAAAAGGAAGTTTTGCTACAAATGCTAGTGTGCTTGAGGATCTTGCATTTAAAGGACATAAGCTTCCCCAATTAGTTTTAGATTGGCGGCAGGTATCAAAACTCAAAAATACTTATTCAGATGCTTTGCCACAACATATTAATCCTAAAACAAATAGAGTGCACACTTCTTTTCTATTGGCAGCCACAACAACCGGAAGGCTTGCTTCTAGTGATCCAAATTTACAAAACATTCCAATCAAATCAAAAGATGGCAAAGATATAAGAAAAGCATTTATAGCTGAAAAAGGTTATACCTTAATTTCTGCCGACTATAACCAAATTGAAATGAGAATTTTAGCAGATCTTGCAGATGTTAAAGAATTAAAAAAAGCATTTAAAAACAATGAAGATATTCATTCACTTACTGCAAGCCAGGTATTTGATGTGGATATTAAAAAAGTTGATCAAGATATGAGGCGAAAAGCAAAAGCAATCAATTTTGGTATAATTTATGGAATTTCTCAATATGGACTAGCAAAACAGATCAACGTTTCAAATCACAAAGCAGAAGAATTTTTAAACGCTTACTTCTCAAGATTTCCTGAAATAAAAATTTATATGGATGACACTATAAAATTTTGTAGAAAAAGTGGATATGTTAATAATATTTTTGGCCGTAGATCTCACTTTAATGGAATTAATGATAAAAATTTCAATGTACGAAATTTTCAAGAAAGAGCAGCAATCAATGCTCCCATTCAAGGTTCTGCTTCTGAAATAATGAGACTTGCGATGATTAGACTTGATAAAAAGTTTAAAAGTTTGAAAGATAAAGAATCAAAAATATTACTACAAATACATGATGAATTAATTTTCGAAGTTCCAGAAAAAGAAGAAAAAACTATAACCAAAATTATATTTGAGGAAATGACAAGTGTTACACAAAGTGATTTACACTCATTTTCTACTCCTTTAACTATTGATGTAAATAAAGGTAATAATTGGGGAATACTTCACTAATATATTGGCATTGCCTAAATTAGAACAATTTAGTATTTTTAAAGTAGTTTATGCACACACAAACAATTGCACTAATCGATGATGACAGAAATATACTTACAAGCATAAGTATTGCTTTAGAAAAAGAAGGATTTAAAGTTCAAACTTATATTGATGGCGAAAGCGCTTTAATTGGTTTATCAAGAACTCCACCTGATTTAGCAGTTATTGATATTAAAATGCCAAAAATGGATGGTGAAGAACTTTTAAAAAAGTTAAGAAAAAAAACAACTTTACCAGTAATTTTTTTGACATCAAAAGATGACGAGATTGATGAACTTTTAGGTCTGAAATTAGGTGCTGATGATTTTGTAAAAAAATCAGGAGGATTTTCAATAAAAGTTTTGATTGAAAGAATTAGAGTTCAACTTAGAAAAAAAGACATTAATAATAATCTTGAAGATACTAAAAATATAATCTTACATGGAAAACTTAAACTTGATCCTTCTCAGCTTGAATGCGAATGGAATGGAAAACAATTGCCAGATAAACTTACCACTACAGAGTTTTTGATAGTAAAGGAACTAGCTAAAAGACCAGGTATAATTAAAGAAAGAGCACAATTGATGGATATAGCATACAGAGAAGATACTGACATTGAGGATAGAACCATAGATAGTCATGTCAAAAGAATAAGAAAAAAATTTAAAAAAGTCGATCCTGATTTTTCTGCAATAGAAACAAGATATGGCAGCGGATATAGATGGAACGTTAGTTAATGTTCAACAATTTTCTTAAAAGCCTATCTATTTTAAAAAAATTTTTATTCATAAATTTAATTACCTTTATAATACTTGGTAGCTTAACTATTTTATATATTCAAAATGTTAAACCAAACTTAATTCAAAAAAAAACTGTTAAACATATTCAGATAATTAATAACACAATTGATCATATTTTAAGACTAAATATAAAATTTGAAGGGGAAGATATAAGAAAATTTTTAATTTCTACTAGATTTTTATTTCAAAATTTAGACAGAGTAATTTTTTTTGATAATCAGTTTAACTTAGTAGGTGATACTGATACTTTAGATTTAGACCCTAGATCGTTTTCTAATAGGCTTGATATAGTTCAGCTCGAAATTTTGGATGAAAAAAAAGCTAAGAAAACAACTGAAGCAAAAGATGTAAACAAAGAAAAAACTATTTCTCTTAAAGATATTTTGACTAATTATTCATGGTCAAAAAATTATGGAAAACCATATACTTTTACACAAGAAGGCTATAATCAATTTTTATTAACGACAATAAAAAATATTACGCATGAAGGAAAGACTATAGGTTATCTTGCTATTTCAGAAAATGCAAATGATATCAAATCAGCAATTGATGAGAGAAAAAATTTTATATTAAGAACAGCAATCGTTGTTGGTATTGTTATCTTTATATTTTCATTTGTTTTAAATAGATATTTTTTAAAACCTATAAAAAATTTAGTTACTTATACAAATATAATTAAAGAAAAAAGTAGAAAAAAAACAAATATTGAAGAATTAAAAAGTAGAAATGATGAGCTGGGAACACTTTCCAATTCATTAGAGGATATGACTCAAGAACTTCAAAAAAGAATTTCCCACGCAGAAAACTTTTCAACAGATTTAGTACACGAAATTAGAAACCCACTAACATCATTAAAAAGTGCTTCGGAAATATTAAATGAAACAGATGATCAAAACCAAAGAGTCAGATTAGTTGACATTTTAAATCACGATGTTCAAAGAATTGAAAGATTGATCACTGATTATTCTCAGATGTTAAAAGATGAGGTTGCGTTGAGTAAAGAAAAAATGAAAAAAATTGATATAAAATTAATAATAAAATCTGTGGTTGATGATTTTAATGGTATTTATGAAGCAAAAAGAGGAATTAAAATAGTCCTAAATGAACCAAACAGCAAAGAAGAATATTTCATCCATGGAATAGAAAATAGAATAGAACAGATCATTGCAAATTTACTTGATAATTCAATTTCCTTTAGTGATGACAATCAAAAAGTCTTAGTTGAAATTTCAAAAGATGACAAAAAAAAAGTTATCCTTAAAGTTATTGATGAAGGCAAAGGCTTTAAAGAAACAAGTACAAAAAAAATATTTGATAGATTTTATAGTAACAGGCCAGAAACTTTTGGTGAACATTCTGGTCTTGGATTGAATATTGTAAAAAATCTTGTGGATCTTCATGGTGCTACAATTAATGCATCTAATAATACCAAGCAAAAAGGGGCAAATGTTGAAATTGTTTTTCCTAAGGCTTAATCATAAGTTGATTAATTGAATTATTATTGTTAGAAAACCGCTCAATGGAAGATTTTAAAGTCAAAGATATATCTCAAGCAGAATTTGGAAGAAAAGAAATTTCTATTGCTGAAACTGAAATGCCAGGACTTATGGCATTAAGAGAGGAGTATGATGGAAAACTTCCATTAAAGGGAGCCAAGATTTTAGGTTGTCTTCATATGACAATTCAAACAGCTGTTTTGATTGAAACTTTAGTCAATCTAGGTGCAGAAGTTAGATGGTCTTCATGTAATATTTTTTCTACACAAGACCATGCTGCTTCAGCAATAGCTAAGGCAGGAATCCCAGTATTTGCTTGGAAAGGTGAAACAGAAGAGGAATATTTGTGGTGCATAAAACAAACAATTGAAGGAAGAAAAGATTGGAAAGCAAATATGCTATTAGATGATGGTGGAGATTTGACTGCAATCATGCACAACGATTACAAAGATTTATTAAAAGAAATTAAAGGTGTTTCTGAAGAAACAACAACTGGAATTAAAGCACTAAATAAGATGGAAAAAGATGGTAACTTAATGATTCCAGCAATTAATGTTAACGACTCGGTTACAAAGTCAAAATTTGATAATTTATATGGGTGTAGAGAAAGTTTAGTGGATGGAATTAGAAGAGCGACTGATGTAATGATGTCAGGCAAGGTAGCTATAGTAGCTGGGTTTGGTGACGTAGGCAAAGGAAGTGCAGCATCATTAAGACAAAGTGGTGCTAGAGTTATGGTTACAGAAGCAGATCCAATTTGCGCACTTCAAGCAGCTATGGAAGGCTATGAAGTAGTATTAATGGATGAAGCAATTAATAAAGCAGATATAGTTGTAACAGCAACAGGTAATAAAGATATTGTTACAGCAGATCATATGAGAAATATGAAGGATAGAGCTATACTTTGCAATATTGGACACTTTGATAATGAAATACAAGTGGACGCTTTAAAAAATTATAAATGGACCGAAGTTAAACCACAAGTGCATGAGATAGAATTAAATAGTGGAAAAAGAATTATACTTTTAGCGGAGGGAAGATTGGTTAATTTAGGATGTGCAACAGGCCACCCCAGTTTTGTAATGAGTGCATCATTTACTAATCAGGTTATTGCTCAGATAGAGCTATGGAATAATCATAAAAATTATAAAAATAAAGTTTACGTACTTCCAAAAAACTTAGACGAAAAAGTAGCAATGCTACACTTGAAAAAAGTTGGAGCAAAACTAACAAAATTATCAAAAGATCAAGCAGACTATATAAGTGTTGGAACAGAAGGTCCATTCAAGCCTGATGCTTATCGCTACTAATAGTGGTAAAATTGATATCTCTTTAGAGGTGAGGACAGCTGAGCTAGCAAAAAATTTTTCAAAAATAATAAAAAAAAGCGACGTAGTATTTTTTCATGGTGAAATTGGAGTTGGTAAGACAACTTTTATAAGATATCTAATAAACTGTCTTCAAACAAACAATCATCTAAAGCAAACAGAGGTTACAAGTCCCACATTTAACTTAGTAAACGAATATGATGTAGGAGTTTTTACAATCCAACATTATGATTTATACAGACTAAAGAATAGTCTTGAGGCAAAAAATATTGGATTATTGGAAAACCAAAAAGATATCCTAACATTAATTGAATGGCCTGAAAAAATAGATAACAAAATAGATAATAAAATTGATTTATTCTTTGAATATGGAGAAGATATGAACAAAAGATTTTTAACTATTAAAGGTATAAGTGACAGAACATTAAATGAGATCAGCTAAATCAACATTAAAAAAAATTAAAGGTGATGCATCGTTCAGATCTTTTTATAGAAAAAAGAATGGTAAAAAAAATTCAATTATAGTTTATGCCACGAAAGAAAAAGAAAAAAACCTATTAATATATGATGCTATAAATAGTTTATTGGTTGAAAATAAAATTTTAGCTCCAAAACTATATAAAGAAAATTATAAACAAAATTTTATAGAAATTGAAGATTTTGGTGATGATACAATATTTAAACTATTAAATAAAAATGGAAGTAATAAGATTAATTTATACAAAAGATCTATTAATTTACTAAGTAAGATTCAAAAAATTAAACAAAACAAAATTAAAAATTTTAAAGGGAAAAATTATAAGTTACCAGTTTATGATGACTATAAATTGTTTAAAGAAGCTAAATTATTTTGTGACTGGTATACAAAAAAATATATATCTAAAAAAAAAATACAAACTTTAAATATTGAAATAAATAAACAAATAAAATTTTTAATATCTAATCTTAACTTAAAAAATGATACTTTCGTTCATCGGGATTTTCACGTATCAAATTTAATGAAATACAAAAAAAAATTAGCAACCATTGATACGCAGGATGCTTTGATAGGTAATAGAGCTTATGATTTGGCATCTTTAATTGACGATGTTAGGTTTAAAACAAATAAAAAATTAAAAGAAAACATTTATAACTATTATTTAAAGTTGAATAATAAAAAAATTAACAAAGTTATTTTACTAAATGATTTTGAAATATTGTCAGTGCTTAGAAATATGAAAATAATAGGAATTTTTACAAGGTTAGCAGTAAGGGACAAGAAGACAAAGTATTTAAGTTTAATACCGCATGCATGGAAATTAATAGAGTTAAGAATTAAAAATAATATAATATTTGATAACCTTAAAAAAACTTTGGATCTTAATTTTTCTAAAGAATTTAGGAATCTTAAATGAAAATTAATACTGCATTAATCTTGTGTGCTGGCTATGGAAAAAGATTAAACCCCTTAACATTGGAAAAACCAA
>JAOIYV010000025.1 GCA_028226735.1 Candidatus Pelagibacter sp. | reverse complement strand
TTATAATAAACTGTAAGAATTAAAGCTGGAATCAAATAAATGTAACCAGAAAAACTGATCAAATAAGGAAAAATAATAACAGGCAACATTAATAAAGAGTAAATAAAAATATATACTTTTGTTTTTTCAATACCGTCAGTTAAAGGTAACATTGGAATTTTTGCTTTTTTATAGTCATCAGCTTTATATAAACTTAGTGCCCAAAAATGTGATGGTGTCCAAAAAAAAATTATCAAAAAATAAGCTAAAGGCTCTAAACTGATAGCGTTAGTAGCTATAGTCCATCCAATAACAGGTGGTAATGCACCGGCGGCTCCACCAATAACAATATTCTGTGGCGTCTTTCTTTTTAACCATATTGTATAAACGAAAAGATAAAAAAATATTGTAAAAAATAATAAAGATGCAGATAGAAAATTTGAAAAATAATTTAATGCTACAACTGAAATAACTGAAAGAACTATTCCAAAAGCAAGTGCTTGTTTTCTATTAATTTTACCAGTGGGTATAGGTCTCAAGCATGTTCTTGTCATTAATGCATCTAAATCTGACTCATACCACATATTTAGACACCCTGCTGCACCAGCACCAATCGCCACAAAAGCAATACTGATCATTGCATCTGAGGTATTTGTATTTGAATTTGAGGTTAAAAAACCAACTGCACAAGTAAATATAACAAGAGACATTACTCTTGGTTTCATTAAAAGGTATAAAGATTTAATTAATTCATTAAAATCTAGTGAGACGGTTTTTTTTCTAATCATTTTGGATAACGACTATCAGATATGATAAGCCTATTCTACATTTATTAAAATAAACACTAAAATTAATACCATTCCAATAATAAGAATATGATTTCCTAAATCAAAAATTCCAATTTGTTTATTTTTTTTATCAATAAATCTTCTGCTAAGAGACATATTGTCATATGGGTTAATTTTAATTGAAGGTCCTTTGTCTTCTTGTTTCTCTAATTTTAATTGAGTACCAAACCATGTTGCGTAAATAAAAAGTAAAAAAAATATTAATGCTCCAGCAAGTACAGTGTATCCAGTCATAAAATTTATCCTCCAGTAATAAAATATAATAATCTTGTAAAAACAGTATATTTCCCTTCAGCTGCCATAAGAATAATAAAACAGACTATTGCTGTCATTGGCCACAAAAGAACATTCACTAAAGCATATCGCTCCCAAAATAGGTGCATAAAAAAAGCCATTATTAAACCAGCTTTTAGAAACATAAATATTAGAATTAAAGACCATCTCAAGAGTCCTTGGAATGCAAACCAATCAACCATGTACGAAAAAAAACTTAGTACAAATAAAAGTCCCCAAATCCAAAGATAAATTCCTATCTTTTGAGTCGATGTTTGGTCTTTGTTTTGTGTTTCTTCCATAATTTTATCCTACCATAAGTAAAAAAAGGCAAATATAAATACCCACACTAAATCAACAAAATGCCAATAAAGACCTAAAATCTCTATTGCAACATAATCTGATTTCATTGTAGTAAAAAAGCCTCGTTTACCATTATCAAAATCACCTTTAAAAACTTTTCTTGCAAAAATAAAAAGAAAGATCACACCAATTGAAACATGAAATCCATGAAATCCTGTAATCATAAAAAAGTATGAACCAAATTGTTTTGCTCCAAACGGATTTTCCCAAGGTCTAACACCTTCGTGTATTAATTTTGACCATTCAAATACTTGCATTCCAACAAACGTAAGGCCACCAATAGCTGTAGCTAAAATAAGCCATCCACACATTTTTCTATTTTTTTCGTAGCCATATTTAACAGCAAGAGCCATAGTTCCACTGCTTGTAATCAGAACGAATGTCATTATTGCAATTAATAATAATGGAACTGGTGTACTGCCTACATGAAGCGAAAAAACTTCACTTGTATTTGGCCAATCTACTACAGTAGAGGCTCTTCCTTTCATATATGAGATTAAAAAACAACTAAAAACAAAAGTATCACTGAGTAAAAAAATCCACATCATAACTTTGCCCCATTGAACACCTTTAAACATTGTTTGATCAGAGCCAGTATCTGTGGCCATTCCTTTAAACCCTGGTTTAAGTTCGTAGCCTTCTATTTTTACATCAGACATATTTTTACCTAAGTTTTTTCTACCTCTGCATTAATAACTTCACTTGGTGGCGTTGTTTGAGTTATGTAGTCTTCTTTTGCTCCAGGTACATTAAAGTCGTAAGGCCATCTATGAATAACTGGTAATTTTTCTCCCCAATTACCGTGTGTTGGTGGTACATCAGGTGTTAACCATTCTAAAGAATTTGCTTTCCAGGGATTTTTGCCCGCTGGTTTTCCAATTTTTAAACTTGTCACAATATTGTAAATAAAAATTAACTGAGAAAAACCAACTATTAAAGCTGCGATAGTTATAAATTCATTCATTCCAGTGGCTGAGGTCATATAAGGACTGTCATACATTTCATAATATCTTCTTGGTACTCCAATAAACCCCAAGTAATGCATTGGAAAATAAATTGAATATGCGCCTAGGAATGTAAACCAAAAGTGCCACTTACCTAATTTTTCACTCAACATTCTGCCAGTAACTAAAGGAAACCAATGATAAACTGCACCCATGATTACCATTAGTGGTGCTATACCCATAACCATATGAAAATGAGCTATAACAAAATAAGTGTCAGATAATGGAATATCTACTGCAACATTACCTAAAAAAATTCCAGTAATTCCTCCGTTTACAAAAGTTACAATAAAACCTAAGCAAAAAAGCATTACAGTGTTCATTCTAATATTTGCTCTAAATAGTGTTATTATCCAATTATAAACTTTTAATGCAGTCGGTACTGCAATGATAAGTGTAGTAGTTGCAAAGAAAAAACCAAACCAAGGATTCATTCCACTAACGTACATATGGTGAGCCCAAACAAAGAAACTTAAAGCTCCAATACCAACAATAGCCCAAACCATCATTCTATAGCCGAAAATATTTTTTCTAGCATGAACTGATATTAAATCTGAAACTATTCCAAAAGCAGGAAGGGCAACTATATAAACTTCAGGGTGGCCAAAAAACCAAAACAAATGCTGAAAGAGAACAGGACTTCCTCCTCCATAACTTAACACTTCTCCCGCTTGGAGAATTGCTGGCATAAAAAAGCTAGTTCCAAGCATCTTATCAAGAGTCATCATAATGCAACTCACCAATAATGCTGGAAAAGCTAACATAGCTAAAGCTGTTGCAGTGAAAATTCCCCATATTGTTAAGGGCATTCTCATTAAAGTCATTCCTCTAGTACGTGCTTGTAAAATGGTAATTATATAATTTAATCCACCCATAGTAAATCCAATTACAAATAGAGATAAAGAAATAAGCATCAAAATAATTCCTAAATTTGAACCGGGAGTACCTGGTAAAATTGCTTGAGGTGGATAAAGTGTCCATCCCGCACCTGTTGGTCCACCAGGAACAAAAAAGCTTGCCATAAGAACACACACTGCAATAAAAAACATCCAAAAACTGATCATGTTTACATATGGAAAAACCATATCTCTTGCACCAACCATTAAGGGAATTAGATAGTTACCAAACCCTCCTAAAAATAATGCTGTTAAGAAATAAACAACCATTATCATTCCATGCATAGTTACAAATTGGTAATAATGCTCAGCTGTAATAAATGGAACTAGCTCTGGATAACCTAACTGTAAACGCATCAACCAAGAAAGGATCAGACCTACTATTCCTGTAAAGACTGCAGTAAGAAAATATTGAATACCAATAACTTTTGCATCCTGACAAAAAATCCACTTGGTAATAAAACTATGGCCATGATAAAGATCCTGTTCAGGAATTTCTGCAGGTCTTACATAATCAATATCCTTTGATGGGTTACCAGAAGAGCCTGACATGGTTTCTGAAGATTGCGCTTCTAGAGGGGTGATTTGATCGTTATATTCGTCTGACATGGTTACCCTTTACATTGTTTAATCATTATTCTTAGCAATTAGTATTTTTTTTAATCTATCGTTTTCATATTTGGCAATTAAATCTGAAAAAGTTTCTTGTTCTTTAATCCAATTTTTATAATTGTTTTCACTTTCAACTATAACTTTTGCTCTCATAGCATAATGGCCTACTCCACAATATTCAGCGCATAAAACTTCATACTCTCCTATTTTATTTGGTTCAAACCAATAATAAGAAATGATTCCAGGTATAGCATCCATTTTTGCTCTAAACTGTGGAACATAGTAATTATGCAGAACATCTAATGATCTTAATAAAATTTTTACTGGTCTGTTTGTTTTTAAGTGGAGCACATCATCTTGAATTAAAATATCATCTTTTCCATTTGGATCATCCAAGTTTATTCCAAAAGGATTTTCGTCAGTAATTTTAGCAACTTGAGCTGTACCTAATATTCCATCTTCACCCGGCAATCTATACTGCCAACCCCATTGCCATGCATTCACTTCAACTTGCAGTGCATTTTTTGGAGTATTAATATAATTATTATAAACAATAAGACCTGGTGCTAATAAGGCAATAACTCCAACCGTAGTTGCAATAGTCAAAATTTTTTCTAATTTATGGTCTTCAGGTTTGTATTCAACTTTTCGACCTTCTTTATAAGAAAATTTAAAAATACAATAGACCATGAACAAACAAACTAAAACGAATACACCACCACCAATCCAAAAAGTTAAATTAATCGTATCATCCATTGCTCCCCAATTTGAGGCAATGTCTGTCCACCACCATGGAGTAAATATATGGAACAAAACTGAACCAATAATTACCGCTAAGAATATTATTCCTGCATGCATTTTTTTACCATTGTTACCCTTACTAACTATAAAAAAAAATACATTCAGAGTCTAAAGAATAATTTTTTTGTAAATATGGCGATAAAGACGGTATAATGAAATAAATATGCTCGGTAAAATTGAAATTTTTGCAGTTATTATTTTTTTGGTTGTTTTATTTTATTTAGTAATTTCTTTTGGTGCTGGACATTTTTCCAAAGGAGAAAAAAAACCTGAAATGAAAAAATATTTAAGATCTGTAAATATTTTGTTAATTTTTATTTCTGTAATAGGAACTATTTTAATCTTTTTTCTTTAATTGGCTAGGTAAGCAAAGCTTTACACCACTCAATTACTGCATCGTTAAATAAATACATAATTAAAAAAAACACTATCCAAACAATTAATAAAAAGGTCCAATAAAGTGATAGCGCATCGACACTTTTTTTTTCATTTATGATATCCTCTGTTCTGAGTTTGCTAACTTTAGAATAAATTTTTCCCCAAAAAAATAAGCCTCCTAAAAGATGTAATCCATGAAGTGCAGTAAAAATATAAAATGATGAAAAATAATTATTCGTAGAAACATAATTTCCAGTTTCCATTAACTGAAACCAAAAAAAGATTTGTCCAAATAAAAAGATATAGCTTAAAAAACCAACAATAAGTAAATTGCTTTTAATTTTTTTAAATTTGAAATTCTTAAAATCATTTGTGATTTTACTAAAAAAATAAGTTACAAATAATAATATTAGCGTATTCAACCATAATAAATTTGGTTTCAATAGATACCTGGTGTCTTGACTCACAGGAATACTGTAAAGGTATCCAGTTAAAACCAATGTAAACAATACAGTACTTACACCAAAGATAACTATAACTGCTGATGTTTGAAGTGATATATCAAAAGTTTTGCCTTGATGGTAATTATCATTTTCTATCTGTTTTTTTTCCCAAGGCTTGTCAGACAAGGTACCAAAAAACTTTTTAAAAAATTTAGACATAATTATAATATATAATATATTAAAGCATAAAATATGAAATTAAAGACATCAATAACTATACTGGGCGGTTGTTTATTAATTTTTTTATTTATTATGCTACCCATTGTATTTTCAATACAAGAAAAGAAAAAGGATAATATTGCTTCATATGCTGGCTCTGTATTTACCTTAACAGATGTAAATAACGAATCTATAACAGAAGAATCTTTTCAGGGACCATTAACTGCAATTTTTTTTGGTTTTACAAATTGTCCTGATGTGTGTCCCATGACTTTATCTAATCTTGATCAAGTTATTGAAAAATTAAATGAAAATGAAAATAAAGAATTTAAAGTTTTTTTTATAAGTATTGATCCAGAAAGAGATAGTCCTCAAATAATCAAAGATTATTTAAGCTCATTTAATAATAAAATTTATGGAATAACTGGAGACTCA
>JAOIYV010000024.1 GCA_028226735.1 Candidatus Pelagibacter sp. | reverse complement strand
CTGAAAATATTATAAATGATTTTAATGATCAAAATACAAAGAACTTTATAAAATCTAGAAGTTTTATTAATAGGTTACTTCAAGCTCATTTTGGGTAAATCATTTTTTTAGGATCTACAATAAGATCATAATTTTTTTCTTTAATTAGACCGGTCTTTAAAGTCTCATGTTTTAAAGTGGTGTTATTTTTTAAAGCTGTTTTTGCAATTTTTGCAGCATTATCATATCCAATATGTGGCGCTAAAGCTGTAACAAGCATTAGTGAATTGTCTAAATGCTCTTTAATTTTTTTTTTATTTGCTTTTATTCCTTTAACACAATAGGCCGCAAAATTTTTAGTACTATCGGCAATTAGATCTATAGATTGAAGAACATTATGAGCAATCATTGGTTTAAATACATTAAGTTCAAAATGTCCATGGGATCCAGCCAAAGTTATACCAGTATGATTACCAATTACCTTTACACAAACCATTGTCACAGCCTCACACTGTGTTGGATTAACTTTACCTGGCATAATAGAAGAGCCAGGTTCATTTTCTGGTAAAATTAATTCTCCATAACCAGCTCTTGGTCCAGAACCAAGAAATCTTATATCGTTGGATATTTTCATTAGTGCAACAGCACAAGTGTTTAGTGTTCCTGAAAAATTTACAATAGAATCATGTGCTGCTAACTCTGCAAATTTATTCATCGCAGGTTTGAATGGAATTTTAGTATACCTTGCTATTTCTTTAACAATTTTTTTGTCGAAACCTTTTCGAGAGTTAATCCCAGTTCCAACAGCAGTCCCTCCTTGTGCAAGAAAATATATTTCTTTTAGAGCATATTCTATTCTTTCAATACATTTTTTTAACTGGGTTTGATAACCTGAAAATTCTTGGCCTAAAGATAATGGAGTAGCATCTTGTAAGTGAGTTCTTCCAATTTTAATAATATTCTTAAATTCTTTAGATTTTTTATTTAACTCTCTTTCTAAAATTTTCAAGCTTGGTAAAAGTTTATTAATAGTTTCCTGAGCTACTGAAATATGCATAGCTGTCGGGAAAACATCATTTGTAGATTGAGATTTATTTACGTGATCATTTGGGTGAACTGGTTTTTTTGAACCCTTTTTTCCTCCCATAATCTCAATTGCTCTATTAGCAATTACCTCATTTACATTCATATTAGTTTGAGTGCCAGAGCCTGTTTGCCAAACTTTTAAAGGAAAGTTTTCGTTAAGTTTTTCTCTTATTACCTCATCGGAAGCTTTTATTATTGAATTAGATATTTTTTTTTCGATTTGCTTTTCTTTAAAATGTACTATAGCTGCTGACCTCTTAATAATGGCAATTGATTTTATTATTGAAATATTAACTAAAATTTTTCCAATGTTAAAAAATTTATTAGACCTTTGTGTCGATGCCCCCCAATATTTATCGTTTGGTACATTTACACTACCTATACTGTCGAATTCTTTTCTTAATTTCATTGATTAATATATAATAATTAATTTAATATAATCATACATTAAATTTTAAAAACTTACAGGAGCTAAATGTCAAATTTTAAAAAAGTAAAAACTTTCATGCATACCTTTGGTCAAGAGGTCAAAACTAAGCCATCTTTTAGTACTGAAAAGATTAATACACTTAGATATGATTTAATTAATGAAGAAATGAGTGAATTTAAGGCTGCATTAGATAACAAGGACCTTTTGGAAGTTGCAGATGCCTTAACAGATATATTATATGTAACATACGGAGCTGGTCATGCTTTTGGTATTGATCTTGATAAGTGTTTTGAAGAAGTTCAAAATTCCAATATGAGCAAGCTTGGTGATGATGGAAAGCCTATCTATAATGAACAAGGTAAGGTTATGAAAGGTCCCAAATATTTTAAACCTAACTTAAGTAAATTTATTAGTTAAAATTATGAATTTGATGTGAAAGTGTTTATTAGCACAACTCCTATAACAATTAAAAACAATCCTAATACAGTTTGCCAATTCAAATTTTGTTTAAAAAATATATTACCAAGTATAGCTATTGTGAATATACCAAGTCCACTCCACGTAGCATAAACAACAGCAATAGGAAGTTTATTTACTACAAATGTTAAAAGATAAAATGCAGATAGATAAAAAATTGCAAGTGAAATAGTGGGAACTATTTTACTAAAATTTTGTGAAGAAGGTAATAGCATCGTACCAGCTACTTCACAAAAAATTGCACCAACTAAAAACAAGTATGTTTTTATCATCTTTTTAAAATATTATTTTTAATTAAATCTTCTTTTATCTCTGTCAAAATTGCAGGGTCGTCAATTGTTGCGGGTATTTTATAATCTTCTTTATCGGCAATTTTTCTTATAGTTCCTCTTAATATTTTACCAGATCTAGTTTTTGGTAATCTCTTAATAACAATTACTATTTTAAATGCAGCAACAGGTCCAATGACATCTCTAACCATTTTTATACATTCTTTTGAGATTGTTTCGTTATCTTTTTTTACACCTGTTTTAAGAACTACAAGGCCTATTGGTAGTTGTCCTTTTAATTTATCAGCAATTCCTAACACAGCACACTCAGCTACAGACTGATGTTCAGAAAGAACTTCTTCAATTGCACCAGTTGATAATCTATGACCAGCAACATTTATGATATCATCTGTTCTAGACATAATCCAAATATAACCATCTTCATCTATATGACCTGCATCATATGTCTCATAGTAACCCTTATAATTAGTCATGTAGTTATCTTTATATCTTTTATCTGCATTCCATAATGTTGGAAAAGTTCCAGGGGGCAAGGGAAGTTTAACAACTATATCTCCCATTTCATTAGGTTTCGCTAAAGTTTGATCGGGCTTTATAATCTTAACATCATAGCCGGGTACAGCTTTACAGGCAGAGCCATATTTTGTTTTCATCATTTCTATTCCTGTACAATTTGAACTAATAGCCCAGCTCGTTTCTGTTTGCCACCAATGATCAATTACAGGAACATTTAATAAATTTTCTGCCCACTTAATTGTATCTGGGTCAGCTCTTTCACCTGCGAGAAATAGACTTTCAAATTTAGAAAGTTCATATTTAGAAAAAAATTTACCTTCAGGATCTTCTTTTTTAATTGCCCTAAAAGCAGTTGGTGCTGTAAAAAGTGATTTCACTTTATAATCTGAAATTATTTTCCAAAAAGTACCTGCGTCTGGAGTTCCAACTGGTTTTCCTTCAAACAACACTGTGGTGCATCCTTTAAATAAAGGGGCATAAACAATATATGAGTGTCCAACAATCCAACCAATATCACTTGCAGACCACCAAACATCATCTGCATCAATATTATAAATATTTTTCATAGTCCATTTAAGAGCAACTATATGACCACCAATATCTCTAACAATACCTTTTGGTATGCCAGTAGTTCCTGAGGTATATAAAATATAGGCTAAATCATTTGAATTCATTTCAACACAATTTACATCCTTTGCATCTGAAAGTGCTTCATTCCAACTTATTTCTTTAGGAGCATTAAGCTTAACTGTATTATCTATTCTCTGAAATAAGATCATCTTGTCAATCTTATGAGAGGCCATTTTAATTGCGGCATCAACCAATGGTTTATATTCAACAGTTTTTCCAGGTTCAAAGCCACATGAAGCAGTTACTAATATCTTTGCTTTACTATCATCAATTCTACTAGCCAACTCATTAGAAGCAAAGCCTCCGAATACTACAGAGTGAATTGCCCCAATTCTTCCACATGCTAGCATAGCAATAACTGCTTCGGGTATCATAGGCATATAGATTATTACCCTATCCCCTTTATTAACACCTTGATTTCTAAGTGCTCCAGCGAATTTTGAAACTTTTTCTCTTAGTTCTCTGTAGGTAAACTGTTTTTTATTCCCAGTTATTGGACTGTCATATATTAAAGCAAGTTTATCACCTCTACCTTGATCAATATGAATATCTAATGCATTGTAGCAAGTATTAGTTACTCCATCCTCAAACCACTTATAAAAAGGAGGGTTTGATTTATTTAAAATCTTAGTAGGTTTTTTAAACCAAAAAATGTCATTTGAAACTTCTTTCCAGAAATCTTCAGGGTTATTTATGGAATCTTGATAAATTTCATTAAATTTTTTAGTCATTAAATTTGATTCTCTTTTGTTAGTTTTTTTGATTTATTAAATTAAAAATTGTATTAAAATTTAAAAAGTAAGTAAAATCAACCTAAATTAGACACAATTAACTCTTCTAAAAACTAAATATCTTTGATAGTTAACCAGCAACATGACTTAAACATTAGTTTAGGTCTAGTTTATATAAACTAAAGTTAAAAACTAACATAAGAGGGAGTTTTTTATGAAAAAACTAAAATTGTTTGCTCTTACAGCTGTTGCCCTAATGGGTGCTTCAGGTGTAGCAAACGCAGAAACTGCTTTGTTAGCTTCTGATGACTTTGTTGGAATCTCGTTTTGGGTGATTTCAATGGGGATGTTGGCAGCAACTGCTTTCTTTTTCTTAGAAGTAGGCAATGTTTCAGCAGGTTGGAGAACATCAGTAATTGTTGCTGGTCTAGTAACAGGTATTGCATTCATACATTACATGTACATGAGAGATGTGTGGGTAGCGACTGGAGAGTCACCAACTGTTTACAGATATATCGACTGGTTAATTACAGTTCCACTACAGATGGTAGAATTTTTCTTAATTCTTTCAGCAGTAGGTAAAGCAAATTCTGGAATGTTCTGGAGATTGTTAATTGGTTCAGTAGTGATGCTAGTTGGAGGATATTTAGGAGAAGCAGGTTACATTAATGCTATGCTTGGATTTATAATCGGTATGGCTGGATGGATCTACATTCTTTATGAAATATTTTCAGGTGAAGCAGGTAAAGCTGCAGCAAAAAGTGGTAACAAAGCTCTTGTTACTGCATTTGGTGCAATGAGAATGATCGTTACAGTTGGTTGGGCAATTTACCCATTAGGTTACGTATTTGGTTACCTAACAGGTGGAGTTGACGCAAACACACTAAACGTTGTTTATAACCTTGCTGACTTCTTAAACAAAATTGCATTTGGTCTAGTAATTTGGGCTGCAGCAACGCAATCGGGTGGTAGAAGAGCTAGATAGTTAGTAAAACTAAATAATTTAAAAAAGGGCGGCTACACTTGTGTACTTGCCCTTTTTTTTTATGTGATTATATATAATTCTATGGCTAAAGTTACCTACATCGAAAATAGTGGAAATACACATACTATAGAAATAGCCAATGGATTGAGTGTTATGGAAGGTGCTGTCCAAAATGATATACCAGGAATAGATGCAGATTGTGGAGGTGGAATGGCATGTGCCACATGTCACGTTTATGTCAAAGAAGAATGGTGGAATAAAATTCCCAAAAAAGAAGACGGAGAAGAGGATATGTTAGATATGGCATTTGAGCCTAACAAATTTAGTAGATTAAGTTGCCAATTATTAATTTCTGATGAATTAGATGGGCTAATAGTTAGTATTCCATTAAAGCAAGGATAAATGATAAAAACAGATACATTAATTATAGGAGCTGGACCAGTTGGTCTCTTTTGTGTTCATCAACTAGGAATTATTGGACTAACAAGTGAAGTGGTAGATAATCTTGATAAAATTGGTGGACAATGTATTGAGCTTTACCCAGATAAACCTATTTATGATATCCCTGCAGTTCCTGAATGTACTGGAGAAGAATTAACTAATAATTTAATTGAACAAATCAAAGCATTTAAAACAAATTTTCATTTAAATGAAAGAGTAGAAGAAATTAAAAAAGTTGAAAAAAAATGGATTACAAAAACTAATAAAGGAACCGAATTTGAGTCATCAAGTATAATTATTGCAGCAGGAGTGGGCTCTTTTGAACCAAGAAAATTTCCAACAAAAGAAATTGATAAATTTGTAGGAAAAGAAATACTTTATTCTATTAGGGATAAAACAGTCTTTAAAAATAAAACTGTTTGTATTTTTGGTGGTGGAGACTCAGCTTTAGATTGGGCAATTGAATTATCAAATACATCTAAAGTCATATTGGTTCATAGAAGAGACGATTTTAGAGGAATGCAAGCAAGTATTGATAAGGCCAATCAATTAAAAAAAGAGGGAAAAATAGAAATTTATACAAAATATCAATTAGACTCAGTTCAGGGCAATGAAAAGGTTGAAAGTATCAATATTAAACATGATGATAAAACAATTAAAGAAATTAAAACAGATTACGTTCTGGGTTTCTTTGGTCTAATTATGCAACTTGGACCTATTGCAGAATGGGGTTTAAATTTGGATAAAAAAACAATTCCAGTTAATACAGAAAGTTTTGAAACTAATAAAGAGGGAATTTTTGCAATTGGAGATATTTGTTCTTATCCTGGCAAGCTTAAATTAATTCTCTCAGGTTTTCATGAAGGTGCTCTTGCTGCTAGAGGATGTTTCAAATATGCAAAACCAGATGAAAAATATAGATTTGAATTTACTACATCTTCAAAAACAGTTAAAGATCGATTGGGTGTGAAAGAGTGATTGAACTTTTTAGTTCTGATACTCCAAATGGAAAAAAAATAAGTATATTATTAGAAGAGTTAGGTTGTGCTTATAAAATTACGGCAATGGATTTATCAAAAGATGATCAATTTAAACCTAAATTTAAAAAAATAAGTCCATTTGGAAAAATACCTGCAATAGTAGATCATGAAAAAAAAGATTCGGTATTTGAGTCTGGAGCTATACTTATGTACTTAGCAAAAAAATATAATAAATTTTATGAAGCTAAAGATCGAAATACTATAAATCAATGGCTAATGGCACAGATAGGAACTATTGGGCCAATGCTTGGACAACATCATCAGTTTCATCATTATAACTCAGGTAAAAGCCAATTTGGAGAAGAAAGATTTTTTAAAATTGCAAAAAGACTTTATGGTGAGCTAGATGAAAGATTGTCTGCATCAAAATATCTAGCCAATAATGATTATACGATTGCAGATATTGCAACTTGGCCTTGGATTGCAAGACATGAATGGCATGATATTGGGCTTAAGGATTATAAAAATTTATCAAGATGGTATGTTGATATCTCTAAAAGAGAAGCTGTAATAAAAGGGTATCAGTTTATGAATAAAAAAGAGCTTCCACCTCAACCTTAATCTTTTAATTCATCAACCTATATAATGAGCTTAAGATACCATTCCCCGATAACTCTATAGCCAACACAATAATAACAATTAATATTAGTTTTTTGTTCATTTAATAAATAAATATAATAATAAAATTATCCAAATAAAAGCATAATAAAAATAAATATATTTTTTAGCAAAAAGAAATGAAATTGAATTTTGTTTAGGGTCTATTTTTTTTCGTTTAGTCATCAGCATAAACCTTTTCTTCTTTTTCATGTTTTTCCTGAGCTGCTATACAAAGTTCCGCTATAGGTCTTGCCATTAATCTTTTTAAACCTATCGGCTCAGCTGTTTCCAAGCAGAAGCCATAAGTTCCATTTCTAACTCTTAGTAAAGCTTGTTCAATTTTTGAAATAAGTTTTATCTGTCTATTAATAGCTTTCATTTCTACAGTTTTATCGGTGTAAGAGCTTGCTTGGTCAACAATATCAGCTGATACACTGTTATCGTCAATTGACCCATTATAGAGTGCTTCATTATTTGATTTTACCAATTCTTTTTTCCACTCTGTTAATTTAATTTTGAAAAAAATTAGGTGTTTTTCACTCATATATTTTTCAGTATCTTTAGGAATATAAGTTTTTGAGATCTTAATTGGAACTTTGACTTTATTTTCTACAATAGTTTGTTTTTTTACTATAGTAGCAGTTTTTTTTAATACCGTACTAGATTTTTTAATTTTAGAGCTAGCTTTTTTATTTGATGTTTTTGAGATTTTAGGCATATTTATAAATTTTAGTGGGCGGAGTATATTCAGCAATTAATACGTGTCAAGCAAGCTTAATTCATATAAAAAACACTAAATGTTAGTTAATAAAAAAAATATACAAAATTTATTTTATATTTTTGTTATAACCCATTTATTTTTATGGACATTAGTTCCCTCAATAACAAATAATAATTTACCGCTTGATACTATTGAGGCTTTAGCCTGGGGAAGCAATATAGATTGGGGTTTTAACAAACATCCACCAGCAAGTGCGTTTTTTTTAGAGATTTTTTATCAAATTTTTGGTGCCCAAGATTGGGCATACTATTTATTAAGTCAAATATTTGTTGTATCCACCTTCGTTATTGTATTTAAATTTTCAGAAGAATTATTTAAGAATAAAACTTTAAGCTTAATATCAGTTATACTTTTAGAAGGTATTTATTTTTATAATTTTACAACCCCAGAATTTAATGTAAATGTTTGTCAATTACCTTTTTGGTCATTATGCGTTTACTATTCTTGGAAATTATTTGATAATCAAAAAGTAATCT
>JAOIYV010000023.1 GCA_028226735.1 Candidatus Pelagibacter sp. | reverse complement strand
AAATGATTTTAAAAAAAATTATATAAATGAATGAAGTTGTATTAGATACTGAAACTACTGGACTATCAGTTAAAGAAGGTCATAGAATAGTTGAAATTGGCTGTATTGAACTTGAAAATTTAGTTCCGACAAAAAACAAATTTCATTGTTATTTAAATCCTGAAAGAAAAGTTTCAGAAAGAGCTCTACAGGTTCACGGCTATACTGATGAGTTCTTATCAACACAAAAAAAATTTTCTGATGTTGTTGATGAATTTTTAGCTTTTATAGAAAATAAGAAACTAGTAATTCACAATGCAACGTTTGACCTATCACATCTAAATAATGAATTGACGTTGTTAAAAAAGAAAAAAATAGACAACCAAGATGTTGTAGACACTCTTGCATTAGCTCGAGACAAATTCCCAGGCTCTCCAACAAGTCTTGATGCTCTATGTAAAAGATACAGGATAGACAACTCTAAAAGAACACAACACACAGCGTTAATTGATTGCGACTTGTTAGCCAAAGTTTATATTAATTTACTAGATCAGAAAGAGCCTTCATTAAATTTTCAAAGTCATGAAAATGAAAAACTAGATATAATTGAAAATAAAGAAAAATTATATTATAAAAAAATCGTTAAACCAACCGAAGAAGAAATTAAACTACATAAAAATTATTTAAAAGAAAGTCTAAAAAAAAACTTTTTTAATTAAATTTCTCCTGATACAGTTTTTCAAAATCTATCTTTTTTTCAAATTTTACATTAACATAGCCAGAGTCTGAAAGCATGTTTAAAAAAGATTTTTCTAATTTTGGATAAATTTTTTTTTGTGTATCACAAAGTATTATTTTTTGTAGATCTTTTTTATCTTTGATTTCTTCTTCTAGTTTTATAATTGAGGTATAAACCATTTCAAAGTTACTTCTTTTTTCATTTGGTTCACTATCTATAAATTTTAGAGCCGTATTGATTTCAATCACTTTGTTTTTGAGAGCCTTTGAGTTAATTTCAATGTTGAGGTGATATTTAGAAATATTCTCCTTAACAAATAAAAATGTCTGAACATCGGGTGTTTCACTAGACATATCTTTTATAAATTCAGATATTATTTTAAATTTTTCTGTTTTCATCTTCTTCTATATCTTCAAACTCACCATTGATATAATCTTGTGTTTTACTTTTGGATGCTTGTTTATTAGAAACTTTTTTAAAAATCAATTTTCTTGTTGGTGGAAAAATAATTAACAAACCAATAAGATCTGTAGCAAAACCAGGCAAAATTAGAAGCAAAGCTGCAAAGGCCAACGCTGCCCCAGAAATAATCTCATAAACAGGCATCTCATTTTTAACTAATTGAGACATTCCAGATCTTAGGGTATTAAAACCCTCATATCTGGCATAAATTACCCCAAAAAAGGCAGTAATAAATATTAGTAATATTGTATAAAAAGCCCCAATTTGTGATCCCAATTTGATAAATAAATAAATTTCAACAACTGGGATACTAATTAATAATAATAATAACTTACTCATTTTGACCCTAGTCTAAATTGCTAGTTGTAATTAATCAACATACTAAATATTATTAAAATATGAATTATAGTTTCGAATATATAGATATTATACTTTTAGCAATGATTGCTGGATTTATATTTCTACGTTTGAGGGGAATACTAGGAAAAAAAACTGGCTTTGAGGGTAAAATGCCTTCTCAATTCGATAAAGAATATAAAAAATTTAATATAAAACAAAAATCTATAAATGAAAATTTTGATAAAAAAGCACAAGACGATTTTCTAAAAGGAGCTAAGATTGCTTATGAAACAATTATCACTGACTTTAGTGACAGTGATAATGAGTTAATTGCTAGCAAACCTCTTTTAGATAAAAAAATGCATGATCAATTTAAAGAAGCACTTAAAGATAGAGTGGCCAAAGGACATTATGCAGAAATAACATTTATAGGAATAAAGTCTGCAATAATTAAATCTCATAAAAAAGTAGAAAATAGTTTGGAGGTTACTGTAGACTTTGTTAGTGAGATCATAACATGCATAAAAGATCAGAATAAAAAAATAGTTTCTGGTAACACTGAAAAAATTAAAATGGTTTACGATACTTGGGTTTTTTCTAAAGATATAAAATCTTTAAATCCAAATTGGTTATTAATCGACACTATTACATAATTGATTAAGAAAATTTCAGATAAAGATAAAAAAGACTGGAAAAATTTTACATCTAGCAATGAAAAAATTCCAAACAAAGATAATTTTCTAGAAAAAAAAATCAGAGGAAATAAAATCAAGAAAATAGATCTTCATGGCTATACGCTTGAAGAAGCAAATATGTCGATAGAAAGTTTTATTAAAAAATGTTTTGATGAAAATGTGAATAAAATTATTGTAATTACAGGAAAGGGTCTAAGATCTAAAAATATTGAAAATCCTTATCTCTCCAAAGATCTGAGTATTTTAAAATATTCAGTCCCTCAATTTATTGAGACCAATAGTTTTTTGATGAAAATGATTATTGAAATTAAAGATGCAAAGATCGAAGATGGCGGTAGTGGTTCTTTTTATATTTATCTAAAAAATAAATTTAAAATTTCTAAAGAATAAATTTTGATAAGTCTGTATCCTTAACTAGTTCATCTAGATTTTGTTTAACATATTCAGAATTGATAATAATTTTTTCACCAGATCTGTCAGTTGCCGTAAAGCTAATATCATCTAAAATTCTTTCAATGATAGTGTGCAATCTCCTTGCACCAATATTTTCTACAGTAGCATTTACTTCTGAAGCAATATTAGCGATTGCATCTATTCCATCTTCAGAAAACTCTAAATCTAAATTTTCTGTTTTTAATAGAGCTACATACTGTTTGATCAAGCTGTAGTCTGGTTCTTTAAGAATTCTCTTAAAATCATCACTAGTTAAAGCCTCAAGCTCAACTCTTATCGGAAGTCTTCCTTGAAGTTCAGGCAATAAATCAGATGGCTTTGCAAGTTGAAAGGCTCCCGAAGCTATAAATAGGATGTGATCTGTTTTGATTGGTCCATATTTTGTACTAACAGTTGTACCCTCAATTAAAGGAAGTAAATCTCTTTGAACTCCCTCTCGAGATACATCTCCACCAACCCTATCAGTTCTTCCAGAAATTTTGTCTATTTCGTCTAAAAAAACTATTCCATTATTTTCAGTAGAGTTTTTTGCAGACTTAATAATTTTATCTTCTTCTATTAATTTATCAGACTCATCATTGATAAGAATTTCATGAGATTCTTTAACTGTCATTTTCTTTTTTTTCTGTTTACTTCCAATTGATTTCCCAATCATTTCACCAATATTTATCATACCGATATTTGCACCTGGCATTCCAGGAATTTCAAATGAAGTCTGCGAGCTACTATCGTTTACAGCTATTTCAATTTCATTATCATCTAAATCACCATCTCTTAATCTTTTCCTAAAACTTTCCCTTGTTGCAAGACTTGCTTTGTTTCCTACCAATGCATCTAAAACTTTTTCCTCAGCTAGTTTTTGTGCTTTTGTATAGACTTCTTTTCTTTTTTTTACTTTCTCCATTGCAATTGCAATCTCTAACAAATCTCTTATAATTTGTTCGACATCTCTACCCACATAACCAACTTCTGTAAATCTAGTTGCTTCTACTTTTACAAAAGGTGCCTCTGCCAATTTAGATAATCGTCTAGAGATTTCAGTTTTTCCAACACCCGTAGGTCCTATCATTAAAATATTTTTAGGTAGAATTTCATCTTTCATTTCACCTTTTAAAGCTAGCCTTCTCCATCTATTTCTCAAAGCAATAGCAACTGCCTTTTTAGCTTTATTTTGCCCAACAACATATCTGTCAAGTTCAGAAACAATTTCCCTCGGAGAAAGAGAGCTAACTAAAGAAGATTGATTATTATCTTTTTTTTCTTTGGGAAAGGATTTAACGTTTGAATTTTTCATCAAATTTTTTCTATCTTAATATTATTGTTTGTAAAAACACATATTTCAGAAGCTACTTTTATTGATTTTTTTGCAACTTCTTCAGCACTTAAATCTGTATCCAACAAAACCTTAGCAGCAGCTAAAGCATAATTTCCACCAGAACCAATGCCAATCGCATTTCCTTCAGGCTCTAAAACGTCACCTGTGCCTGAAATAATATAACTATTTTCTTTATCACCAATTGCCATTAATGCTTCTAGTCTTCTTAAGTATTTATCTGTTCTCCAATCTTTAGCCAACTCAACAGCTGCTCGAGGAAGATTGCCAGCATGTTTTTCTAGTTTAGCCTCAAGCCGTTCAAATAAAGTTAAGGCATCTGCAGTTGAACCTGCAAATCCAGCTATTACATTTCTTTTTTCAATTTTCCTTACTTTTGCAGCGGTACTTTTTATAACCGTATTACCCATGCTGACTTGTCCATCTCCAGCTACCACCACTTCATTATTTTTTCGAATAAGCACAATTGTAGTCATGGAATATAGATGGATACTATTTTTTATTCTTCAAGTAGTTGATTACTAATATTGATATAGAGTGATTATGTATGTATACCTTTAGAATATATGGCTAGAAAAGGAAAAGTATCAAGAAAAACTAAAGAAACAAGCATTAGTGTTGAAGTCAATATTGATGGCAAGGGTCAATATGAAATTGATACAGGAATTGGTTTTCTAGACCACATGCTTGAACAGCTATCAAAACACTCACTTATTGATTTAAAAGTTAAGGCAAAAGGAGACACACATATAGACCTTCATCACACAACTGAAGACACTGGAATCGCTATAGGTGAGGCTTTAAAAAAAGCATTAAAAAATTATCAAGGAATTAGAAGATATGCACACGCAATGATCCCAATGGATGAAACATTAACAAGAGTTGCAATTGATGTTTCGAATAGACCCTACTTAATTTGGAAAGTAAAATTAAAAGTAGAAAAACTAGGTGAAATGGATACAGAACTTTTTAAAGAATGGTTTCAAGCATTTTCTCAGTCAGCAGGAATAACATTACATATGGAAAATATTTATGGAGATAACAGCCATCATATAATTGAGTCATGTTTTAAAGCTCTGGCAAGATCACTAAGATCAGCTTTAGAAATAGACCAAAGAAACAAGAAGAGTATTCCATCAACTAAAGGCTCTTTATAAATTTGATGAATGTCACGATTGTTGACTATAACTCAGGAAACATCAGTTCTGTAATAAATTCCTTTGAAGAAGTCGCTAAAGACAAAGTTAATATCAAAGTAACTTCAGATTTAAATAAAATAAGATCAAGCGACAAGGTAGTATTGCCGGGGCAGGGATCGTTTAAGAGCTGCGTTGATGCTTTGAATAATATAAATGGATTGGTTGAGATCTTAAATGAATTTGCAATCAATAATAAAAAACCTCTTCTTGGAATTTGTGTCGGTTTACAGATGTTTGCAGATATTGGTTATGAAGAAACGGAAACGAAAGGTTTAGGGTGGATCTCTGGAAAAGTATCAAAAATTGATAATCAAAATGGAAAATATAAACTCCCTCATATTGGCTGGAATGAAATTAATATTGTTAAAGATAGTAAAATTTTTAAAAATATAGAAAATAAGTCTCATATGTATTTTGTACACAGTTATGAATTAATTCCAGAAGACAATAATGTAATTACTGCAACAACAGATTACTCATCAAATATTGTTTGTTCTGTTGAAAAAGAAAATATATTTGGAACTCAATTTCACCCTGAAAAGAGTGACAAAATTGGACTTAAAATAATTGATAACTTTATAAATTTATAAAATGAAAAAGCTCATAAGCACAATAATCATATTTTCAATTTATTATAATCCCTCTTTTTCTGATGGACATAAAACAAAATTTAAAGATATCAAAGGATTTAAAAAACAATTTATTTCTATGTCTGAAAAAAAGATAAACAGAATAAAAGAGGTTAAAAAGTCTAATGGTTTCCCGGTTTATGAAGGCGAAACTAGCCTTCAAGTTACAGTGAATAGAGAAGACGCAGGCTGTGGAAAAGGAAACGCACAAACAACACAAATTCAATGCGATGGTAAAGGCAACAGAAGTAGGCAAGAAATTCATTTGGGAGAAATGAGTCTAAAAAATAAAGAATATATTTATGAATACGCGGTTTACTTTGATGAAAATTACAAGAGTTTAGACAAACGTGCGGTTGTTATCATTGGACAGATGCATACAGATAATAAAGCCAAGGGCTGTCATAGCTGTTGCCATTTTTGGTCACAAGATAACAAATATAAAGGAGAAAATTATTATAGCTGGGCAAGTAGAGCTGCTTACTCATCTGATCCTGTGATAATTGGAAAAATTGATGATCTAAAAGGAAAATGGACTCATCTTAAATTTCATGTTTTGTGGAAGCTGGATGAAACAGGTAGATTTAAAATATATAAAAACAACGAAGTGATTGCTGATCTAAAAAATATAAAAACATTGGCAGAGACTTGCACAGGTGGATACATGAAAATGGGGATTTATAGACATAGAACTATAGGTTATTGGAATTCTGATTGGGAAAGCTTGCAAGATCAAAGAGTTTACTTAGATAGTATAGTTCTAAGAAAACCAAAAAAAAATGAAAAGTTTAAAAAAAATTAATGAAAATATTTCCAGCAATAGACATTAAAGATAAAAAATGTATCAGATTAGTTAAAGGTGATTTTAATAATAAAACTGAATATCAAATATCACCAGTTGATCAAGCTGGTAAATATAAAGATTATGGTTTCAAAAATTTACACGTTGTTGATTTAGATGGAGCTTTAACCGGTGAGACGGTTAATTTGGATATTATTAAAGAAATAGTTAGTAAGTTTGATTTAAAAATTGAAGTAGGCGGAGGTGTTAGAACCATTGATAGTATTCAAAAGTATATAGATGTTGGCGTAGAAAAAGTTATTTTAGGAAGTGCTGCAATAAAAGATAAAGAATTTTTAAAAGAAGCCTGTAAAAAATTTCCAAATAAAATTGCATTGGGTTTGGACGCTAAAGATGGATATCTTTTGGTTTCAGGTTGGAAGGAAAACTCCAATCAATTGACTTTAGATTTTTTAAAAGAAGTAAATGATTATGGTGCAAGCAGGTTAATTTATACAGATATTAACCGTGATGGAATGAAACAAAGCCCAAACTTTGAAGAAACATCAAAAATTGCCGACACCTCAAAATGTCCAGTAATTGTCTCAGGTGGAGTTTCTTCAATTGATGACATTCAAAAAGCAAAGAGTTTAAATAAAAATATTGAAGGAATTATAGTTGGCAAGGCTATATATGACGGAAATATTAAGTTAGAAGAATTAGTGAGAGAAATAGATGCTTAAAAATAGAATTATTCCATGTCTAGATGTTAAAAATGGCAGAGTAGTTAAGGGAATTAATTTTGTGGATTTAAAAGATGCGGGCGATCCAGTTGAACAAGCTAAAATTTATAGTGAAGGTGGTGCTGATGAAATTTGTTTTTTAGATATTACAGCCTCAAATGAAAATAGAGATACTATTTACGATGTAGTTAAAAGAACATCTAAGAAATGTTTTGTGCCTTTAACAGTTGGAGGAGGAGTAAGAGGAGTTGATGATATTAGTAAACTATTAAATTGTGGAGCAGATAAAGTTTCAATTAATACTGCTGCAGTACAAAATCCAGAGGTAATTATTGAAAGTTCTAAAAAATTTGGCTCACAGTGCATTGTAGTTGCGATAGATGCTAAAAAAAATAACGATAAATGGGAAGTTTTTACTCATGGTGGGAGAAATAACACAGAAGTAGATGCAATAAAATTTGCAAAAAAAATGGAAGATAGTGGTGCAGGTGAATTATTAGTTACGTCCATGGATAGAGACGGAACTCAAGTTGGATATGATATAGATTTAATATTAAAAATATCTTCTAAAGTTAATATTCCAGTTATTGCTTCAGGAGGTGTAGGAAATCTGGATCACTTGGCAGATGGTATAAAATTAGGAAAGGCAAGTGCAGTTTTAGCAGCATCCATATTTCACTATGGCAAACATTCAATAAAAGAGGTCAAGGAATATTTGGCTTCAAAAGAAATTCCTGTTAGAATTTAATATGCTAAAAACTTTAGAAAACTTGATTAATCTAGCCAGAGAAAGAAAAAAAAATTCTGTTGAGGGTTCTTACACCAACAAATTACTCACAGACAAATCTTTAAGTAAAGCAAAAGTTTTAGAAGAAATAAATGAATTAATCGAAGCCATTGAAGAAAACTCGAATAAAATTCATGAGGCGGCAGATGTTTTTTATCATTTATTAATATATCTAGAGGCCAATGAAGTTAAGATTGAAGATGTTATGTCTGAATTAGAAAAAAGAAAAAAGTAAAGTAATGAGTTATGATGATAATAATATTTTTGCCAAAATTTTAAGAGAAGAAATTCCTTGCAATAAAATTTATGAGGATAATTTCATTTTGTCATTTCATGATATAAATCCTCAAAAGAAAATTCATGCTTTAGTCATTCCAAAAGGTAAATACGTTAATCTCGATGACTTTAGTTTGAATGCTTCTCCAGAAGAAATGGTTGGATTGCTGAAAGGAATAAACAAGGTGGCAAAAATTTTAGGAATTTCAATAGAAATAGGCAAAGGGTATAGAGTTATGACCAATATAGGTGACCATGGCGGTCAGGAGGTGCCACATTTACATTTTCATTTGTTTGGAGGTGAAAAAGTAGGAAAAATGGTTGAGTGAAAAAGAAAATTTTTAGAAAATATTTAGAAATTAAATCTCTTGATGATTTAAAAGAAGTCAAAAAGCCACTAGAAAAATATTCTATAGATTTAGTAGATCCTAAAGATTTTCAATTAAATAAATTTTTTTATAAAAATGTAGGAAAAAAGTGTCAATGGATTGATAGACTTGTT
>JAOIYV010000022.1 GCA_028226735.1 Candidatus Pelagibacter sp. | reverse complement strand
TTGAAATCAGAAAATTCAAATGTCATATTATTTTCAAATATTAATAAAGTTTTATCCTCGGAAATCTCAGAATTTTCAAAGCTATTATTGTTAACTGAATATATTTTATCACTAGATATAGGCTTGGCATTTTCATTAAGTTTTATGTTTTTAAATCTATTATTTGTAAATTTATTTATATTCCATTCACTTGCTAAATAATGTTTACCCTGAGTTTGAACCCCTGCTACCCATCTCCACCCAAGTGTATTTGATGCAGGATCACCATCATAAAGATGTTGCATAAAAAATTCTGCTCCTAACTGCCATGGTAATTCTAGTGTAAAAATCCAAATACTCGCAAACCACATTCTTGTGTGATTATGAAGATAATTGTTTTCTTTAAGTTCAATTACCCATTGATTAAAACAATCTACATTTGTTTTTCCTTCAATTGCATCAAAATAACTTTGATTGTTTTTAAATTCATCTTTAACTTTACCTAATTCTATTAAGTAATCTGACCAAACGTTAGGTCTTAACTCTAACCAACCTTTCCAATAAACACGCCACAGAACTTCCTGAATAAATTTTTCATTTTTTGAAAAAGAGAATTTTTTTAGAGACTTATCAATTACCTCTAATTCGTTAACTACTCCGTGTGTTATGTAGGGGGATAAACAAGAAATATTAGATCTATTATTAGGTCCAAAATCAAAATTTCTTAGTTTTGAATAATCTGAAAGATTTTGTTCAATAAAATTATTTAATTGATCAACGGCTTTAGCCCTTGAAGTTCCAAATATCATTTTAAATTATTTTGATTTTCTTTTTTTTAGGCCTAATTTATCACTATGTCTTAATCTAAGAATAACTATTGCAGATGCAATTAATACTATAGCTATAGCTTCATAAACTAATGCTGATGGATCCATTTCTTTACCCTGCAATATAATAAATCTGGCTAGAGCAGTTATAGCAATTAGAAGGGGTAAGGTTATGCTGATTGATTGTTGACTCCAAAAAACACGAACCATTGCCAGTACTTCTAGGTAAAGAAACATTAATAGTAAATCTGCCAACATTACAGATTGATTTAGAAGCATATTTTTAATTTCTATACCAACAGCAATTACTGTGCTTACTAAAATAATACACATTAATGCTAGCTGTAAATTTTTTGCTATTTTTTCCATTACTTATCTTTACTAAATGGTAGCCATTTTTCAAACACTGATTTTGAGGGACCATCATAAGGAATACTATAAGAATTAGTTTTTGTCATAACCTCAATTCCTTTTGAAAAAACAAAGATAAATACAACCACAAAAACAATTACCATTATCTTAAAAGGATCAAAGTTTTTAGTTTGAAATACGCTACTCGATTGTGCTTCTGCTTTATGAAAATGTTTGAATGTCATATAGACTGCAAAAATAAGTCCAACGTGTGCTATATAAAGACCAGCCCAACCAAAGGCAAAAGTTGTATAAGAAAATATATATAAGCTAAAAACAGTTGTCCAAACGAAGCTTAGAACTAATAAAATTTGTAATCTTACAGATCTTGGCAAAGCTCTTAGGTCATTTTTACTATCATCAAATAAAATGTTTGCTGCATCAATCATCCAGTTTTTTAGTGATTCCATGAGACTAGAATAGATATTTATTCATTAAAGGCAAAGGTTAAAGTGTCCTTTTAAAATTAAGTTATTTCAATTGTTTTTTGTGAAAATTAATAAATTTCTCAACATTTAATTTATTAAATGTTTTATTTTCTTCAAATGAAACTTTTTTCATTGAATAAGCATTACTATTTGTACTTCTGGCGATTATAGTAATATTTCCTTTATATAATTTTAGTTTAACTGATCCATTAACTTTGTTTTTTTTAAGATCTACAATTTTTTGTAATTTAAATCTATCTTTCGAATACCAATATCCATTGTAAATAAGTTTTGCATATTTTGGCATGATTTCATCTTTTTTATGCATAGTTTCTTTATCAAGAGTTACAGACTCCATAGCTCTGTGTGCAGACATTAATAATGTTCCACCAGGAGTTTCGTAAACGCCCCTAGATTTAATTCCTATAAATCTATTCTCAACTAAATCAACTCTACCTATTCCATTTTTTCCAGCGACTATATTAAGTTTTTCTAATAGTTTGCTAGGAGATAATTTTTTATTATTTACAGATATTGGATCTCCATTTTTAAAACCTATAGTTATAAATGAATTTTTATTTGGAGCTTTTTCAGGTGATACTGTTCTTTGAAAAAGAAACTCTGGAGCCGCATTTTTTGGATTTTCTAATACCTTACCTTCTGTTGAAGTGTGATATAAATTATCATCAATTGAAAAAGGTGGAGCACCTTTTTTATCAGAAGGTATAGGAATATTATTTTTTTTTGCATATTTGATTAGATCAGTCCTTGAATTTAATTTCCACATTCTCCATGGAGCTATAATTTTTATTTTTGGACCAAAGTAATGATAGCCTAACTCAAATCTTACTTGATCATTCCCTTTTCCAGTTGACCCATGAGAAACTGCATAGGCACTATATTTTTTTGCTGCAGCAATTTGTTTTTTTGCAATTAGTGGTCTTGCGATTGAAGTTCCTAGCAAGTAAACCCCTTCATAAATTGCGTGACCCCTAAGCATTGGGTAAACATAATCCTTTACAAAAGTGTCTTTCAGGTTTTCAATAATAATTTTTTTTACACCTAATCTTTTAGCATTTCTTATAATTTTTTTTTTATCAATTTTTTGACCTATATCTGCTGTATAACAAATTACTTCAGCATCATAATTTTCCTGAAGCCATTTTAAAATGATTGATGTGTCTAACCCGCCAGAATAAGCGAGCACAATTTTCTTTTTTGATCTCATTGATTTAGCTACAATTTGCCTTTGTAGCTTTATATGCTTTAGTGAAACCTAATAGCGAATAATGATCTATAGTTTGTGATCCTTTTTGATTATATCCTGTAACCATTATTCGAGAACCTTTTTTCATAGTGTTAATCATTTTTTTTTCAAATTTATTATCTGTTATCCAAGCAAAGCTTTCTTGAATTATATCAAATTTATATTTATTTTTACCAGATTTAGCTGTTATAGAATTTTTGTTATTATATTCATATCCACTAGTAACGCTGATTTCATTTTTTATATTTTCCCCAGGCCTAAAACTAATAAACAATCTAGCTTCTCTAGAATTTTTTGGAGGAGCTTGCAGTACTGGCTTAGACTGAGCAAAACAAACTTTGCCTTTTTCGGTATTAATTATGTAAGTTTCCCAATCTTTATGTGTACCCATTTTTTTTATTTCTTCAGCATTTATCTGGCCTATATAATAAGTAGATATTAGAATTATAAATATTAGTTTTTTAATTATGGACATGGGTTAGGGTAAATAGTTTGTATTTCATTTATTTCTTTAATAATTTCATTTGATAAATTTACATTTACACTTTCTATGTTAGTTTTCAACTGCTCCATTGTTGTTGCACCAATAATTACAGATGTAACAAAGGGTTGTATTTCTATAAATTTTAGCGACATCTGAGACATATCTAGACTGTGTTTTTTTGAAACTTCAAAGTAAGCGTCTACTGCAGTACTCATATTTGGTTTTTGGTATCTAGTCCAAAAGTTACCGTCTCTTTCAATTCTAGAATTTTTTGGAAATTTATTGTTCCTATATTTTCCAGACAAATATCCACAAGCTAAAGGAGAATAGGCAAGCAATCCAGTCTGTTCCCTTACGGACATTTCTGCAAGACCAATTTCATATGTTCTGTTTAATAAATTATAAGGATTCTGAACCGATGCCATTCTTGGAAGGTTGTTATTTTTTGAAAGTTCTAAAAATTTTGACAAGCCCCAGGAAGTTTCATTTGATAAACCAACATGTCTTATTTTTCCTTGATTAATAAATTTTTTTAAACTCTCAAGGATTTCCTCAAATTTAGTCCATTCATTATTGTCATTGTGCTCATAACCTAATTGCCCAAAAAAATTTGTTTTCCGTTCTGGCCAGTGTAACTGGTATAAATCAATATAATCAGTTTTTAATCGTTTTAAGCTTCCCTCCAATGCCTCTGTAATATTTTTTGTTCCAAATTGATTTCCACCACCTCTCACATATTCTCTCATTGGTCCACAAACTTTAGAAGCTAGGATTACTTTGTCTCTCTTTTTTGTTTTTTCAAACCAGTTTCCAATAATTACTTCTGTGTCCCCAAATGTTTCTTGTTTTGGAGGAATAGAATAAATCTCAGCTGTATCCCAAAAATTCACACCATGATCTAATGCATAGCTCATCTGTTTAAAACCTTCATTTTGAGTATTTTGCTCCCCCCAAGTCATTGTACCTAGGCAGATTGTGCTTACATCTAGATTGGTATTCCCTAGTTTTTTGTAATTCATAAATATTAAATATTTTTTTATGGGTTGTAAGACATCTTGAATTATTAGTAAAAGACTATTATATATAAGCTATGGATTTTAATAAGCAAAATATTATAAATAAAGTTAAAGAAGCTCAACATTCAACAGTAGTAATGGATGAGGGTTTAAGATCATATATGTTAAAAGTTTATAATTATATGGCATCAGGTATTTTATTAACTGGACTTGTATCTTTAATATTTTTTAAACTATCAGTAGTGACAGATACAAATGGTTCAATTACTGCATTAACAAGTCTTGGTAACACTATTTTTCTTTCAGGGTTTAAATGGATTATAATGCTCGCACCTCTTGGAATCGTTTTTTATATGAGTGCCAGAATTAATAAAATGTCAGCATCATCAGCCCAAACAACATTTTGGGTTTTTGCATCTTTAATGGGACTTTCGTTGTCATCAATATTTCTAGTTTATACTGGAGCAAGTATCACTAGAGTTTTCTTTATTACTTCAATAACATTCGGTGCTATGAGTCTTTATGGTTACACAACAAAAAGAGACCTTACAAAATTAGGGTCATTCTTAATGATGGGCTTGATAGGAATTATAATAGCTTCAGTTGTTAACATGTTTATGAAATCATCAATGATGGATTTTGTTATTTCAATTTTAGGGGTTTTAATTTTTGTAGGTCTTACTGCTTATGATACTCAAAAAATTAAAAACATGTATGTAGCAAGTGATACAGGTGAGTTAATGGGTAAAAAAGCTGTTATGGGTGCTTTAACTCTTTATTTGGACTTTATAAATTTATTTATAATGTTGTTAAGATTATTTGGCCAAAGACGATAGTCTTTTATTTTTTAAGTTTTTTCCAATTAGTATTTTTAAGTAACATCTCTAGATCAAATGAGTTTTTTAATATTTTACCATTTGTATCTGTAATTAAATATTTTAAATTTTTATTATTAGGCTTAAAGTTTTTACAAATTTTATATAGAGCATTTTCAGCAGCATTTTTAAAGACACTAAAACTAACCTGCTTACTTGAAATGCTTAGACCATAATCCTTCCAGGATCCTTCAGAAACCATTTTTGCATATAAGTCCAGAATAGTTTTAAGCTCATTTTTTTCAAAAAATTGTTTTTCTTCTGCTTGTTGATTATATTGATTGTTAACTACTAGTTTTAAGTTTCTATTCATTAAATTTTATGTTTGTTGATTAATGATATTTGGAAAGCAGTAAAGACAAGCGTTATTGGTAACATTCCCCAAACCTTGAAGTTAACCCAAAATTCCTCAGTTTGTGTCCTCCAAACACATTCATTTAAAACAGCAAGACCTAAAAAAAAGAATGTCCATCTTTTATTTAACAACTCCCATCCAATATCTGTTAGTGAAATTGATTTACCCATAATTTTTTTAAGAACAGGTTCTTTGGTAAAATATTTTCCAAAAAATAAAGCAAGTGCAAATAAAATATTTATGATTGTTGGTTTCATATAGATAAAACGTGGATCATTAAAATAAATTGTAAGGCCACCGAAAAAAGTAATTAAGATACCACTTATTAAAGGCATCATTGGTATTTTTTTTTCAAAAAGCCAAACAACAACTAAAGAAATTAATGTTGCAACTATAAGTGGTGGAATTGCAATAGATAAATTTTTATCATTATTATAGTAATAGAAAAAAAATATAGCTAAAGGCCCAAAGTCTGTTGCAAATTTAAGAAATGATTTATTCATCTTGAGACATATTAACATATAGATAATACATTCATATTTTTTTTATTGATTTTTTTTTTTAAACCCCCATATTGATTGTAATGGCAATTCAAAAAGCTAAATTCTCAATAGGAGACATTGTAAAGCATAAACACTTTGAGTTCAGGGGTGTAATTTATGATGTGGATTTTGAATTTAATAACTCTGAGGAATGGTATCAATCTATTCCAAAAAACGTTCGTCCTAGAAAAGATCAGCCTTTTTATCATTTACTTGCTGAAAATGATGAGATTACTTATGAGGCTTACGTTTCAGAACAAAATTTGCTTGTAGATGACTCAGAAGAGCCAATTAAACACCCATTAATTGAAGAGATTTTTTCAGGAAGAAAAGGTTCCAGCTACTTTAAGCCCTCTAATTAATATACCTTTTTTTTAACACAATTAGTTCAAATCTTAGACACAGAATGAGATTATATCTAAGATATTCTGATCAAGAGTGTTAAATAACGTTTTCCTTTACATTATTAACTCCCTCAGCATTCTTGATCGGAATTGTCCTTTAAAATAAAAATTAAATTATATTTTTTAATGTGTATAATTTAAAAATGTTTAAATCTTTCCAGCCTAATAAAATTTTTGCGATTACCTCAAAAGCTACGAAATATGTTTTGTTTTTATTTGTAGTCGTTTTAGCAATTGGTTTAACAGAGGCACTTATTTTTTCTCCTGAAGACTACAAGCAAAGTGATGCAGTTAGAATTATGTATGTTCATGTGCCAGCTGCCTGGATATCACTTGGGATATTTTCAAGTTTAGCCATTTTATCAATAGGGAGCTTTGTCTTTAAAAATAAAAATTTTACATTGATTGCTAAAAGTTTAGCACCTTCTGGATTCGTTTTTAGTATCATTGCGTTAATTACAGGATCAATTTGGGGTAAGCCAACATGGGGTACTTGGTGGGCATGGGATGCAAGAATAACATCCATGCTAATCTTAGCTTTATTTTATGGAATGTATTTATTATCCTGGAGAATTTTTGAAGATAAAGATCAAGTAATTAAGATAACTTCTTTAATTGCAATTATAGGAGTTATAAATATACCTATAATTAAGTTTTCAGTAGATTGGTGGACAACCTTACATCAACCAGCTTCAATTAATATTTTATCAACCAATACCGCAATACATACGTCAATGTTAATCCCATTAAGCATTATGACTGCGGCATTTGCACTTTTTTCACTGCTCATTTTTTTGATGAAATATAATACTGAACTGATAAAAGTAAAAAATAAAGGATTAGATAGATTATGATAAATGAAATAATTTCAATGAATGGCTATGGAGCCTATGTGTGGTCAGCTTTTATATTTACGTTGATTAGTTTTACAACTTTATATTTAGTAACTAAATTGCAACTTTTAAAGGAGCAAAAAAAATTTGTTTCTAAATTTGGCTCTCTAAATACAAATAAAGCTAGAGCTGCAAGATTACAAAATATTAATAAAGAAATATTATCCAATACATCAAACATTTAACTAGCTAACCATGTATGGTAAAAAAGTTAAATTACGGTTTTTACTTTTAGCTTTAATCTTAGCCTCTGCAATTTTAACAGTTTTTTTAATTCTACAATCATTAAAAGATAATGTTGTATATTTTCAGTCCCCATCTGAAATAAAATCTTTAATAGAATTAGACAAAAATAAGATAAGAATAGGAGGTATGGTTAAAGAGCAATCAGTTTATATAAACTCAAATGAAGTTAATTTTGTTATTACAGATTTTAAAAATGAGATTAATGTTGTCTATTCAGGAGCTGTTCCAAATTTATTTGCTGAAGGCAAAGGCGTGGTTGCTGAAGGTTTTTTAAAGGATAAAAATTATTTTTTTGCCAGTAAAATATTAGCAAAACATGATGAAAATTATATGCCCCCAGAAGTTAAAAAAGCTATAGGAGATAAATAAGTTGCTTGCCAGTCAAATAGGTTATTATTCATTAATTTTAGGATTAATGCTTTCAGTTTTGCTTTGTGGCACTTCAATTAAAGACTTTAATGACAGGAGCAAGCATGTTGATCGAAACATACTATCTTTATCTTTTTTGCAGCTAGTTTTCGTAATTGTAAGTTTTCTATGCTTAATTTTATCTTTTATAAATTCAGACTTTAGCAATGAGACTGTCTTTAATAACTCACATACTGCCAAACCATTGTTTTACAAAATTTCTGGGACATGGGGAAACCATGAAGGAAGTTTATTACTATGGTTATTAGTATTAACATTATTCATCTTTTTATTTTTAATTAAGTCTAGAGAGCAACCTAAAAAATATAGGATTTTAACTTTATTATTTCAGCAAATTATAATTATTGGTTTTTTTTTATTTATACTGATCACATCTAATCCCTTTAATTATTTATTCCCAATACCCATTGAGGGCCTTGGTCTTAATCCAATCTTACAGGACCCAGCTCTAGCTATTCACCCACCAATATTATATTTAGGATATGTTGGTACATCAGTAATATTTTCATCTTCACTTGCTGCAGTTATTCAAAATTATATTTCAAGAGAATGGGGTCAGCATATTAAAAAATGGGTTCTAATTTCTTGGATTTTTTTAACAATTGGTATTATGCTTGGATCGATTTGGGCATATTATGAACTAGGATGGGGAGGTTTTTGGTTTTGGGATCCAGTTGAAAATGTTTCATTAATGCCATGGCTAACATTAACTGCATTACTACACTGCATTATAGTATTGGAAAGAAGAGCTGCATTAAAATCTTGGGTAGTCATTTTATCTATCACAACATTTACTCTAAGTATGTGTGGGACTTTTTTGGTAAGATCTGGAATATTAAATTCTGTCCATACATTCGCAAACGATCCGTCAAGAGGAATTTTTATATTAATTTTTTTATTTATTTTGATCGTTTTGTCTTTAGGAATATTTTTTTTATTTCATAAAGAAAACAATCAAAACTCAAATCACTTTTTTTGGCTAAGTAGAGAAACTTCGATCTTATTAAACAATTGGTTTATGATGTATTTTTTGTCAGTTGTTTTAATCGGCACAGTCTATCCAATTTTTCTAGATGTGATATCCTCAGAAA
>JAOIYV010000021.1 GCA_028226735.1 Candidatus Pelagibacter sp. | reverse complement strand
CAATTGCTAAAGATCCATCGCCTGGTATTGGTCCTGCCCATAATGATTTAAGATTTTTTATTTTAAAAAGTTCCATCAAAGCTTTTACATTTTGTGCTACACCACCAGAATAAATAATATTCTTTATCTTGTATTTTTTAATTGTATTTTCTGTCCATTTTTTTATGATTTCTTCAGTAAATTTTTGTAAACCCCAAGCAATGCCATCAAATCTTTCTCCCAATAATTTATCTTTGGATGAATAAAATGTATCTTTGAATATTTTTAAATTTATTATTTTAGTTCCTATAACTTTATTATACTTTCTAAAGTGTTTTAATGAATTTAATCCGTGGTATTCTTGTCCATACGGAGCTAGCCCCATAACTTTATATTCATGTTGACCTGGTTTCATGCCTAGTAGTAAAGTTACATATCTATATAACCTACCAATCATCGCTTCGTTAGTTTTGAAGACCTCTTTTAAATTTTTATCTTTTATAATCGAAATTGTTGCTGAACTATCATCTCCACCACCTTCTAAAGTGAAAATTATAGAATTTTTGTTAAATTTTTGTTGAGAATACAATCCATAATATTGATGACAAGTTTCATGTCTTGCAAAAATTATTTTTTTCTTTTCAATTTTCAGATGCTTGCTTGCAACTTTTTTTCTTACTTCATTTATAATAGTTGCATGATTTTTAGGATCACTTTTTTTTGCCCTTTGGGCAAATTCATAATAATAACTTTTTTTAATAATCGGCTTTTTTTTCTCCCAATATAAATAGTCATTTATAGGTGAAATTTTTTTATTTTCGATTAAAAGAGGCTTCCAGTAATTTTCACATTGATCTAACCAATCTTGAACTGAAAATAAGGCACTCGGTTTTATTAACGAATAAAACATTGCAGCTCTGTATCCAGCAAATACAACTAGATCAATATCTTTAGGTTTAACTTTTGTTATTTCTAAGACTTTATTAATAGATTTAAAAGGATAGCCAGTGTCTGCTTTAAGCCTAGTCAGCCTTTCTTCGGCAATACAAGCTAATAATTTTCCATTTTTTAAAATACAAGCGTGTGCTTCGTGATTATCTGAAATCCCTAAAATTATCATATTTTATTAAAAAATTTTATTAAAAGAATGTATTTTATTATTTTTTTTATCTACAAACATCCTAAACCACTCTTCCATATTTATCCATTGCCATACAAAGAAACTGTTATTAAATTTTTTTTTACAGAAGTCTTTATATATTTCTTTTACTTTTTTGACATCAAAAAAGCCTCTTCTAGCAAAGCTCTTACTATTTATCAGATTTTTTATATATGTTTTCATTGGTTCTGATCTAAGCCATTCAGTTTGAGGTGCTTGTACAGATCTTTTATGTGCAAAATTTACATCAGCAATTATATTTTTTGAAAAAGCATTTCTGGCTATTGATTTAGAAAGTCCATCCTTAAAATAAAAATCCTCTTTAATTGACATACTATATTTAAATAGCTCAAGATCTAAAAAGGGAAGTCTTAACTCTATCGAATTTGCCATTGAAATCCTATCTCTCATTCTTGTATTCCTAGGAATTTTTCTAATAAATAAAAAGTCTAAAAGTTCATTGTGTAATTTAGATTTACTTTTATCAAATTTTTTAATTTTATTACTGTACTTGCTATTAATGAAATTTTTTAAATATAAATTTTTATTAATTTGAACAGTTCCATCTATAGCTGTATTTTTTTTATTTTCCGAATTTAAAAATTGTTCTGCTTTTAACTCAGAAATATTCCAAAAATTACAATATTTTTTAAAATATAATTGATATTTCTTCTTAGGCAATTTTTTTTTAAGTAAATTTAGATAAATATTTTGATGCTTCGCATAACCGCCAAGAAGCTCATCTAGTCCACTGCCATCTTGCATAACTTTTATTTTATCTTTTTTTTGTGCTACGTACATTAATTTTGCTAAAGCGCAATTCATTAAGCCTCCTATTGGAGCTTCCTGAAACCACATCATAGGTTTTATAGATGTTAAGAAATTTTTTTTTGAAAAATTAATCATCTTGTTTTTTACTTTGTATTGTTTACTGACTAAATTAATCCATTTTTTTTCAGAAAAACTTTTTCCAAATTCGATGGAATAAGATCTAATTCTATTTTTAGTTTCTGGATTAGATTGAATACAAGATAATAAAATTGAAGAGTCTAATCCACCAGATAAGCATAATCCAACAGGTACATCTGATCTCATATGTATCTTAGATGAATTTTTTATAGATAATTTTATCTTTTTAGATGCAGTTGAAAAATTATCTTTTAGTGATTTACCAACAGAAAATTGTGGTACAAAAAATTTATTTTTTATTATATCTTTATTTTTTTTCCATGTAATAGTTTCACCTGGCTCAAGTTGGTATATATTTTCAAAAAAAGTTTCCTTATTATCATCGTAAGATCCATGAATTAAATATCTATACCATGCATATTTATTTGCATTAAACGCCACATTCATTTCACGAAAAATCTTTACCTCCGAAGAAAAAAATAAATTACTATTTTTTTTTGTATAGAATAATGGTTTTTGACCAAATGCATCTCTTGCTAGAAATGCCTCATCTTTTTTTTTATCATAAATACAAATGGCAAACATTCCATTAAGTAATTTTAAAAAATTTTTCCCAAACTTTTCAAACAAAGCTAAAAGTACTTCGGTATCTCCAGATGTTTTAAAATTATAATTTTTCAAGTATCTAATTCGTAATTCTTTATAATTGTAAATTTCACCATTAAAAACTAAAACAAAACGATCATTATTAGATGTCATGGGCTGGTTAGATCTAGAGTCTAAATCTAAAATAGATAATCTTGTGTGACAAAGAATTCCATATTTCAATGTATGACATCCAAAGTCGTCGGGGCCCCTATGATTTAATAAAGAAAAAGATTTATTAAGAAAGTTTTTTTTTAATTTAATATTTTTTCCTAATGCTCCAAAAATTCCACACATAATATCTAAATATTTCTTTCGATAATTTTGCCTAATGATTCAACTACTGGCGGTGATGTTTTTATATATTTCTTACAAAAATTTTTACGAGTAGATTGCAGTGATTTTTTTGACCACCAAGCATCAACATTATGCCACACAGACTCTAGGTGTTCAACAGCTTTTTTTTCATTATCAAAAAAAATCTTTTCTTTTTTAAGCATTGAAATATTTTTTTTTGTATTTTTATTTAAATCAAGATTTTTTAAATTTTGAAATACTATTGTGGGAATATTTAATTTTAAAGTTTCAAGATAACTGGTTCCAATACTCGAGTGAACAACAATTTTTGAATCTTCATATAAATTGGAGATAGATTTTGTTCCATCATCAAGCTCAATGTTTGGAAATTTTTTTTTCCATACATCCTTTTCATCAAATCCATGGTTCATATTCTTTGTTCTTATTAGACAATTTTTCAAGATATCTTTTGATCTTATTTCTTTAATAAAATTAATACAGTCTGTGTAATATTTGTAATCCTGATTAATACCTCTAGAAGAATCTAGTCTTGATAAATAAATTATTGGTAGTTTGGTAATAAACAATAATTTTTTTGCATCAGAAGTTCTATTATGTTTTTTTTGAATTAATGAATTAAATGCACCCAAGGGGACAATTTTTTTTGAATCTTCTTTCCAACCCCATGAAAAATACTTGTCTGCTATTTTGATTTCATGTCTCTGTTCTGAATGAAATAAAAATTGCCCATAACATCCACCATGTTGTGTAATAAATAATTTTGTACCCTTTAATATATTTTTAGCAATATAATAGGAAAAATAACTATCAATTGATGAAATTCCAGATGTTACGATTATTTTAGGACTATCACTATGTTTGTAATATTTGTTATTTTTTTTTAATAGAAAATATTTTTCTATAAATAGCCAAGGTATATTATTTAACAAATTTTGAGAAAGAAATTTTTCGAAATCATTATTTTTTTTAATATTTAAAATATTTTTTCTAATAGAATCTATTTTTAAGTTTTTTCTTGAATTAAAATCGATATCATATCCTTGCAAAAAATTACTATACTTAAACTTTAAAGATAATTGATCATATCTAGATAAATAGCTATATTGAAAAATTACTTTTTTTTTAAATTTTTTTATAATTAAATTAAATATCTTTTTTAAAGTTAATTTTAGGAAATTATTCTCAATACTAGTTTTTTTTTTTTTATAAAGTCCCTTATTTTTAATATAGAATTTATTCTTAAAAAATTTTGATTCAATTATTGTTCTGTCAATATAATGATTCCAATCTTCATTCAGTTGCATCTTTGCGAAATCTTCCATAGCAAAAGGGATGAAGTCTTCTTTTTTAAATTTATGTAGATTTACCTCATATTTATTTTTTTTAAGTGACTTTATATTTTCCCACTTATCATATGTTGAAGAAATAAATCTATACAGCCAAGGTCCTACCAATACTCTCCAATATCTAATTGGCTTATTTTCATTATTTTGTTTATTTAAAGTTTTAGATAGCTCAATTAATAAACGTTCATATAATTTTTCTAAATAAGTAAAATCTCTACGAAGCTTTGCTCTATCATCCCAATGATAAGAGTTAATTTTTTTTTTATCGAAATTTTTGTCATATTCTAATAAAAAATTTGTACAGTTTCTTGAAAGGTAATGAATATTACTTTTTTTTATTTCTTTAATTTGTTCTTTAAAAGTTTTTTTATTTGTTATTAATTTAATCATCATTTAAATTTACTTTTTAAAAAAGTTCTTTAAATTTGGGAACATTTTTCATTCCTATAATTATTCTTTTTAAATGAAACAAATTTTCAAAATCTTCATTTTGGCCGAACATAGCGCTTGGACAACATTCTATTTCATTCTTTTTTAAAATATTAATAATTCTGTTGTTATAATGATCTTTTTGACCCTCTGGATAAGAGTAATGAGTAATCTTTTGTTTTATTCTTTTTGAAATTACTTTTATTGATTTTTCTATATCTTTGGAAACTTCATTTTTTTTTTGTCTAGATAAAATATCATGATTCATTGAATGCCCACCTATGCAAAATAGATCATTTTTTGCAACTTCTCTTACTTGTTTCCAATTTGCTTTTGCATAATTTTTTGAATGATTTACATTGGGAATAATTTGAGTTTCATCTATTAATTGATTAATAATTTTATCTTTAGTTAAGCTAGGGCTTAATTTACAAAAAAATTTAATTTTATTTATTGAATCAATTTTTTTTTTCTTTGTTGTGAGCGCGAATGAGTAGGTTTTTTTTCCAAGATCAATTTTAATAAATCTTTTTTGTGTTAAATTTATACAATCTTCTATTTCATCTACCCAAAACATATTTTTAGTACCTATTACACCAGGACATATATAAAAAGTGCATGGTAAATTTAGGTCATTTAATATTGGAGTAGCAACTGAAAAATTATTATGAAAACCATCATCAAAAGTAATTGCTATACTTTTTTTGGGTAATTTTATTTTATTTTTATTGCAATAAGTGATTTCGTTCATGGATATGACATTAAAATTTTTTTTTAAATATTTCATTTGTTTAAGGAATATCTTTTCATGAATGTGTTTTTTTGAAAAGTTTTCAATTCCTTTTGACTCGATTCTTGTTACGCCATGGTACAAGAGAATACTGAGTTTTTTATGATCGTAATTCATCTTATTTTTTTTGGTGATCATTAAATTTCTGATTTACTATGTTCTTAATATTAGTTGGCATGAATGAATAATATCTACCTTTCAATTCTGATTTATCTTTTAATATAAATAATTGATTTTTTACGATATTTACTATCATTTTAAAAGCATCTCCAGTCATATAAGATCTTAATTCAAAAAGTTTCATCCCTTTTTTTAATTTAGTTTTTTTTTGAAATATTATTCTACCATTATCAAATTTTGTGTTTACTTTATGAATAGTGGTCATTATATTTTTATAATCTTTATGATATATTGCCCATAGTTCACTATCTAAACCACGATATGATTTTATATTTCCTCTATGTACGTTAAGCATTCCATATTTAAATTTTGAAATTATGTTTTTTTCAATCTTTCTTGTGCCAAAAACAATTCCAATATCAGGTTTGTTTATCTTGAGATATTTTTCTATTTTTTTATGATTAATGTTTGTAGTTAGTAGAATTTTTTTTTTATCTAATACTTTATTAATATTTTTAAAAAAAAATTTGTTCTCATGTATTTTTTGCTGTTTTTCAAATGAATGTGATGTTTTGAATTTTGACTTTACAAAAGTTGTTTCTAATAAATATTTTTCAATTTTAATTTTAGATTTTTCTAAAGAATTAATAAAAAATCTATGATGCAATGTATCAGTAGATAAAATTAGTATTTTTAATTTCTTATATTCCAAAATTAATTTTCTCATTTATGGACCTGCCGATATTCACCATATCTTTAAATTCTTCAGGTGTTGCAGATAAAACGTGGTCTCTAATCACTGTACTTGTTTTATCCATTGTAAAATGTTTTTCTATTACTTTTGCCCCTCTTGATATTGCCAAAAGAACCATATCTACGCCAATGCAATGATCACTATAACCCTCTAATTTAGAATCATTAAAGTTTTTGGGAAAATTTTTTAAGTGATTTTTTTCCGTAGGATACTCAGACTTACACCACAAATAGTCTATATTATCTTTATTTTTTATAGGTAGAAAATTTTTATCCCACATACCCAATGATATAAATGTTTTTTTATTTAAATTTACAATATCTTCAACAAGAGAAAAGTTATCAATTAAAGTTCTTGAGGCAATTTTAAATTTTTTAAGATTTAACTCTTTCACAAGCTCTAACGATTCATAATTAAAAATCGAAAACATAAGCTCTATTTCATAATCATCTGCCCATTTTTTTAATGTTTTTATTCTTTCAAGATTCATGAAATTTATTTCATTGGGTTTTGATTTCCACCCCAATTGAAACTTTGCTATATCTGCACCACTTAATTTAGCCTGTCTAATCATTTCCTGACATGCTGGAAATTTACCGTTATGATTTAATCCTATTTCAGCAATAAAAATCATCTTTTTAATTTTGAGATAAGTTTATCATATTTCTTTAGGATTTTTTTTTTTGTATTAGTTCTATTAGAATTATGAATTCTATACTTGTACATTGGAAACTCTAATCTTCCAATCTTAAATTTCTCCTCAAATCTAATTCTTAATTCGTGACCTTCTCTCATTTTAAATTTGTCATTATACAAACCAATATCAAATAAACATTCTTTTCTAAACATCACACCACAAGCTATTTGTTCTTTTAAACAATTTACTTTTTCAAGTTCTTTTTCTTTATCATCTACTTTTATATAATCTGTAGCAACAGCTTGATATTCTCTATTCATTTCCAAAAAAAACCTTGATATGTAAAGATAATTTCTAGAAAAATAATCATCAGAGTCTAACCTCACAACATATCTACCGAGACTCATTACTATGGCCTTGTTAATTGATTTAGGCAGTCCTATATTTTTTTTATTATTTATTACTTTTAAATTTGGTATTCCCTTTAGTAATTTGATTATTTTTTTAGTGTTATCTTTTGATGCATCATTTACAAGTATAATTTCTATATCACTTTGCTGAACATAAGATTGATTCAACACACTTCTTATTGCTCTCTCAATCCATTTATCATGATTATAACAGCAAATTATTACTGATATGTCTGGGATTTTTTTCATAATGTAATTATTAATCTATAAAATTATAATTTTTTTATTTTCCAAAAAAAGTGATTAAATCATTTATTGACTGTTTTAAAGCTTTTTCTTCAGACTCCACTGTTAATCCAGCTATATGAGGAGTTATAATTAAATTTTGATTTAAGTTTGAATATTTAATCATTGGATGATTTCGATGAACAGTTTTTTGTTCATTGCTGATAACATCTACTATCGCACCAGAAATTTTTTTCTTTTTCAGGTTTTGAATTAAATCTTTTTCATTTAGAATCTCACCTCTTGATGAGTTAATTAGTATTGCTTCTTTTTTCATTTGAGTGAACCATTTTTTATTCACCATGTTTTTTGTTGATTTATTTAAATGAACGCAAATAGCAACAATATCTGAATTTTTTATTACTTCTGAATAATTTTTTTTTTGTTTAATGTATTTAATTTTTATTTTTTTAAAGGGGTCATATGCTAAAATTTTCATAGAAAAAGAATTTGCATATTTTGCCAAATTAGAGCCTATTCGACCACATCCAATAATGCCTAATGTTTTACCATACAGTTCGTTATTTCTTAAATGGTTTTCATTAGTCTCATTTCGCCAAAGTTTTTTTTGTGTTATTTTTTGTGCATTAAAAATTTTTTTATAAAAAGATATAAGCATCGCAAAAGTAAATTCAGACGAAGCATATATATTATTAATAATCTTTTTATTTTTTAGTGCCTCAACTTTAATATTTCTTTTTTTACAAAAATCTAAATCTATATGATTTGTACCTGTTGAGGGTGTTGCTATAATCTTCAAATTCTGAGTCTTTTTCAAAATTTCTTTATTTATTTTATAATTAGGCGTTGGTTTACATATCCAAGCATCTATATGATCTAGAAGTTTTAAAATTTCTTTTTTTTCTAATGATCTTTCAAAAACTGTATCGAAATTATTATTAATTTTTTTTTCTAAATAGGGAGAAAAACTTGTTTCACAACTCACTAAAAGTTTAGGTTTTCCTTTGTTTTTAGAAATTTTAATAAATTTTTTTTTGATTTCAGATGGATTATTTTTGCAATGACCATCCTTAATTAATAATTTAGCGATAAGTAAATCGTGAGGACTATCAATATTTACAGAATTTAAACTAGACATTATATAGGGGTAATTTTTTTTACCATGTCTACTTTTATCTGCAACTAAACATTTTCTTGTCATTGCATAAATAGCACCATTTCTTATAAAACATGGTTCAAGATCTTGTCTTCTAGAAATTTGATTTAATTCTGGATATTCTTTACAAAAATTTGTTATAATATTGTTTTTTATTCTCTTTAATCTAATCGGATGTTTTTCTCCTGTATCAAGAAAACTAGTTACACTGTCATAATTTTTTTTTATCAGTATTTCTAATGCTTCATCAATATGTTTTGAGTTTCTCATTGGAGCTACGCAAGGAAGTTCTATTACAATATCGAATTTTGATTTTAATTTTTTTTCTACAGTTACAGCGGCATGTCTTAACGCATCTACTGAAGTAATTTTATCTCCACTAAGTTCTTTTGGTCTTTTAAACGGGACTGTTGCTCCAAATTCTTTTGATACCTTCGCAATTTCATTGCTATCTGTAGATACCACTATTTTATCTACATATTTAGATTTTAAAGCAGCATAGATCGTGTAACTAATTAAAGGAAATCCATCAAGATCAACTATGTTTTTTTTTTTTATTCCCTTTGATCCTCCTCTTGCTAGAATAACGGCAAG
>JAOIYV010000020.1 GCA_028226735.1 Candidatus Pelagibacter sp. | reverse complement strand
CAAATTTATTGCTTCATGTTCAGTAATTTATGTCATTAATTAACTTAGAATTACTCGATGATCAAAAAACTATAGAAGAAGATAATTTAATTATTGGATCTGGTGCAGGGGGATCAACAATTGCTTATGAGTTATTAAAAAGTGGAAAACGTTCAATAATTCTTGAAGAAGGACCGAATATAGCTGAAAACAAAAAATTGAATATCGGCAAAAGCATAGTTAATTATTACAGAAATAATGGTGCAACACCTATTCTATCATCAAATGGTGGACCTTTAATTGGTTATGGTCAAGGATCCTGTGTAGGTGGTTCAACATATGTGAATGCAGGATATTTTTCAAACACACCTGAATGGATTTTTAACGAATGGATAAAACAAGGTAAAACAATTTTAGAGTACAAAGATTTTCAAAAATTGTTAAGTGAGATTAAGAATGAATTAAAAGTTAATGTTGAAGAATTAACACATAGTGATGGAGACTCAAAATATTTATTAGATAGATCCAATAAAATAAATTGGAAAATAGAAAAATGTGAAAGGTTTTCAACTGGTGAGGTTGGGGCTGAAAAACAAACCATGAACAATTCTTATCATAAACATTTATTGAAAAATAAAATTGATATTATTCATGATTGCAAAGTAGAAAAAATAATAGTTCAAAATGGTTATGCAAAATCTATTAAAGCGATAAATAAAGTAAATAAAAAAATATATAATTTTAAATTTAAAAACTTATTTATAAATTGTGGTCCAATAAATACTCCACATTTACTTTTAAAAAATAGATTGATTAAATTTGATAGCAAAGTTAAAGACTTTGAATTCCATTTAAATTTTAAAATTTTAGTAAAATTTAAAAAGGAGATAAATTTTAATACTAGTAATGAATTTAATCCTGACCTACCAGTAAGCATTTTCTTTATGAGAGAATTTGAAAAAGATGGTGCTTTACTTTCAGCGGCAAACTCAGAATTATCATATATGATGGCAACAAGTAGTCATTTTAGTGATGATATAAAAAAGGATATTTATTTAAACAATAAAAATTATGCAATGTTCATTTATCAGATAAAATCAAACTCTACAGGCAATATAAGGAATCTTTTAAATAGCCCAATCGTTAGCTACGAATATAACCAAAAAGATAATTATGAAATTAAAAAAGGGATTCAAAGGACTGCTAATTTCTTTCTTAATGAAGATGTGGATCATATTTTATATCCAATAGAGAATTCTCTACCAATTAGGAACATTAAAGACTCTAATCATCTTTCTGAAAATTTTAATCCCAAAAAATTACATTTAGTCTCTGTTCATGGTATGAGCAGTATGAGGCCTGGAAATGATTCAAAATTTCATACCAATCATCATGGAAAAGTAAATGGTTATAAAAATATATACATAAATGATGCCAGTATATTACCAGGAAATACGGGGGAAAGTCCTCAGGCCAGCATAATGGCTTTTGCAAAGTTTATTGCAAAAAATTTAAAAGAAAATTAACTACTTTTTTAATTTGTCTTCCAATATTTAATAAAATGATATTTAACACAAACAGCAGAAATTTTAATTTTATTATTTTTAATAAACTTTTTAACACGTGCTATATGATTTTTTTTGTTGTGTAATTCAGGTGAAACAAGGCAAACTTTAATATTATTATTTTCGATAAATTTGATATCTCTTTTTTTTAAATTTAAATTTTTAAATATTTCTAGCCATATCCATTTACAATTTGGATGGATTTTGTAAATATTTTCAAACGATTCATAGTCAGATACTCGTATTGCAAATTTTTTGATTTTTTTTTGAGCCATATTGATAATAGATGGATATGAGGAGTCTAAAAAAAAATATCTTTTAATATTAAATTTTTTTAATAGTTTAATAGCGCTAGCTTCAATAAATTCAGATTTAATATTCAATATCAACGTACCATGATTATATTTTTTTAGAAATTGCTCAAGAGATTCACCACTCTTGAATGGATCATGGCTTAGAATCAATTTTGTTTTATAATCTCTTACATCAATTTCAATTCCATAATTTTTTGGAATTTTATGTAATTTAGATGAATTATTTACTCTATGAACAATAATTTCCATTATTTAAGATTTTTTTATGTAAATGTTATTTTATAGTATTATATCTTTTGATAAAAACCTAACTAGAATTAAAAAAGATGATTAATTACCAGGAAAACAAAAATGTTATTTTTTCAGGTCTAATAACCATTCTTGTATTTTTTATTTTGTATTTATTAAATTTTCAAACCCTAAAAGGACAAAATTATTTTTTGACAGAATTTTTAAGCCATTCTTTCCAGGGAATATATCTATTTTTTACATTTGTTATTTTGCCAAGTTTAGTTTTCATTTTTTTACAAATAATACTTTTGAAATATCTAAACTTATTGTGGGCAACATCAATTTCAGCTGTATCAGTCTTTTCTTACGTAGAATATGATTTTAAACAATTTATTTATGATTTAATTTTTAGCTATGACTCTATAAAAACTATTTCTTCTAAAAATATAATACTTTTAGATCATCCAAATATAACATTCTCTCTTTTCATATTTTTATTTTTGACATGGATATGTTTAAAATTACAAAGATTTAAACTAACTCATGTAGTTTTAGTAACCGTTTTATGGTCATGTTTTTCATGGATTAGTTTTAGTGGATCAATTATAGGGTTATTATTTTGGACTATTTATTCCTCAATAAGAATTTATAGATTAAATGTGTCTTTAACTAGGGCTTTAGGAGTAGGAACTTTTAATTTGTTATTTTATATATTGTATTTTTATCTTTTTAAAAGTTTTATTTTAATTGATGGCAGTAATGTAAATAATATTTATAACTTCACACTAGGGTATTTTTTATTTTACTTTGTTGTACCAATAATATCTATTTTATTGATTTATTATTTTTATAAAATCGATTTTTATGAAATCTTAATTAAATTTACCCCCATATATGTGTTAATGTTATCAGATCTTATAATTTCATTCTATCTTGCAAAATATAACATTAGTTATCAAAATCACGAATATTTTATATATCCACATTTCATTCTTCATTTTTTATATATTATCCCAATTATATATTATCTTGCAAAACCACTAAGTCCTTTTGTGGAAAATAAAAAAACAAGAAAAAATTTATTAAAGAAATATATTTTTATTTTTTTTAGTAAAGGAAGTAAAATTTATTTACCCATAATCATTTTAACTCTTTACATTTTTGCCATTTTGCCTGGAAGGATAGCGATTTAATGAAGAACTTGGAAAAATTTAAAAGTGCTTATTTTTTTGGGCCAAAAAATATTAAAGTTGTTAATCGTAATATAAAAAATATTAATGAGAACTCACTAATTATAAAAGTAAATTCGTGCATGATATGCGGTTCCGATCTAAGAATATATAAAGAAGGCTCTAAACGAATTAGTAAACCAATAGTAATTGGACATGAAACATCTGGAATAATTGTACATTCAAAAATAAAAAAAATGAAAGTTGGAGATAAAGTTTCCTTAGGTGCAGATTTTGAAACAAAATCTAACTTTGCATTTGGGTATGAGATAGATGGTGGTTTTTCTCAATATATCATGTTGAAAAAAAATGATGCTCTCAAAGCTCCTATAGCAATATTTAATAAAAAAATATCTTTTGATGAAGCTGCATTAGCGGAGCCATTAGGTTGCTGCATAAATGGTTTTGAAAAAGTAAATTTTAAATCAAAAAAAATAGTGACAATATTTGGTGCAGGCCCTATAGGCCTAATGATAGCTCTTTTAGCCTCAAAGTATGATTCAAAAAAAATATTTATTGTTGACGTAAATAGAAAAAGACTAAAAGTTGCTAACAAAATACTAAATTGTAAAACAATTTTATTAAATAATAAGACTTTTGTAAAAAATTTTTTTGAGCTTAATAATGGAAAAGGATCAGATTATATATTTACAGCAAATCCTTCAATTGAAACTCATAAATTTGCATTAAAAATTGCAAATAAAAAGTCTTATATAAATCTATTTGGGGGTGTGTCTAAAAATAATTCAAAATTAACAATAGACTCTAATTTCATTCATTATAATGAAATAAATTTAACAGGTTCTCACGGAAGCTCACACAAACAACATCTGAAAGCACTTAGAATGATTGAAGATAAAGAGATAAATTTAAAACCTTTAATAACTCATAAATTTAAATTAAAAGATATTAATACAGCTTACAAGGTATCTTTAAGTGGAAAAGCTTTAAAGGTTTCAATTAGACCAAATTAACATATGTACAAAAAAATAAAATTTTCAGCTTCAGCAATGTGTTTTGATTGGTTAAATGTAAAAAAACAGTTAGATGAAATTGAAAAATTGAATCTAGATTATTTACATATAGATATTATAGATGGAAATTTTATTCCTGATTTCACCATGGGATCTTCTATAATTAATTCTGTTAGAAATGGTACAAAAATGCCATTCTATTACCACTTGATGGTAGATGAGCCTCGTAGAATTTTTGATTCTTTAAATATTAAAAAGAAAGATATTTTGGCAATACATCAAGAAGCATCAAAAAACTTACATTCAGATTTGGTCGAAATTAGAAATTTAGGCGCAGATGTTGGGATAGTTTTGTCTCCTGGGACCCCACTAGAATCACTAGAGTACGTTGTTGAAGATGTAGATAATATTATTTTAATGATGGTAAATCCTGGTTATAAAGGTCAGTCTCTAGTTCCACAAACATTGAATAAAGTTGAAAAACTTGACAAAATGTTAAAAGACATGAATTTAAGAAATAAAATAAGTATATCAGTTGATGGCAATGTAAATCCAGAAACAATTCCACAAATGATATCAAAGGGTGCTGATAACTTAATATTGGGTTCTAGTGGATTATTTAAAAAACAATTTTCTATTTCAAAAAATTTTGAAAAAGTTATTGAAGCAATAGATAAGGTGAGATGAAATATAACTTAGGAATCAATACTGGTTTTGCAGTGAATAGATTTTGTGAGCCTAAAGAATTGTTTAACTTTATAAGTAATGATTTGGAATTGAACAATGTTCAATTATCAGCAGATCTTATCAGTCCTTTTTATGAAAAAAAGCTTTTAAAAAATCAGATTAAAAAATACAAATCTGAAATTAATAAAAACTCGATAAACATATCAAGTTTGTTCACAGGAGCATTTACAAGATTAAATCATCTAGCTCATAGCGATACCGAAATTCAAAATTTTTGGATAAACTGGTTTAAAACATTTGTAAACATCTCTTCAGAATTAGAATGTGATACAATAGGAAGTCATTTTGGAATATTCTCTTATAAAGATAATAATAATTTAAAATTAAGAAAGACTAGAAGAAAACAAAATATAGAAAATTGGCACATAATTGGAGAATATGCAAAAAAACAAGGCATTAAAGTAATCATGTGGGAACCAATGTCGATATCTCGTGAGCAAGGTGAGACAATATTAGAGTGTAAAAAATTACAAAAAGATGTGAATAAGTCAGCGCCTATACCTTTTAAACTCTGTATGGATGTTGACCATGGAGAGCTAACATCAAAAAATAAAAATGATACTGATCCATATTATTGGTTATCTACTTTTGCTAAAGATATAAAAGCCGTTCACTTAAAACAAAGCTTAAAAGATAAAGGTGGCCATTGGCCGTTTACAAATAAATATAATAAATTAGGTAAAATATTTCCAAACAAAGTAATAAAAGCATTAAAAGATAACGGTTGTGAAGAAACTGATTTAATTCTTGAATTAAGTTTTAGAGAAAGAAATCCCATAGATGATACTGCTCTAGCTGATATCAAAGAATCAGTACATTTTTGGAAAAAAAATAATTTTGTAAATTGAATATAATAATCACTCTAGCAGGTAAGTCATTAAGATTTAAATCTTTAGGCTACAAGAAGGAAAAATTTCTTCTTGAGATAGATGAAAAAAATATAATTTTAAATAAAGTCGTTGAAATGTTTAATTCTAATGACACATTTCATTTTGTTATTTCAGAAACACAGTCAAAAATCCCCAATTTAAAGAAAACTCTTAAAGGCTTGAGAAAAAAATTTTTTTTACACGTAGTTAAAGATCACAATAAAGGACCTGTTTTTTCAGTCTTAAGTATAAAAAACATTAACTTTGATGAACCAATAATAATTACATACTGTGATTTTTTTGTTAAGTGGGACTACAAAAGGTTTTTAAGAAATGTTTATGATTTAGACGGATCAATACCTGTTTTTAAAGATTTTCATCCAAGTTCATTTTCAGGAACTTTATATGCTTATGTTAAATCTGATAAAAAAAATAATTTTATAAAGATAAGAGAAAAATCTTCTTTTACAAAGACTCCTCACAAAGAATATGCTTCTTGTGGAATATATTATTTTAAATCTTTTAATATATTTTCATTTTTGGCAAATAAGTTGTTTAGTGATATTAAAGGAGAAGGGTATGTAAGCTTAATTTATAACTATATGAAAAGAGCAAAATTAAAGGCAAATATTTTTAAAGTAGAAAAATTTATATGTTTAGGAACTCCCTTTGATTATAAAAATTATATGTTTTGGCAAGATTATTTTAAAAAAAATTCATCATTTAAGACTGTAATAAGATCAAAAAATAATAACTTGATACCGATGTCCGGAAGAGGAAAAAGATTTAGAGATTATGGGTACAGAGTTCCAAAACCTTTAATACAAATAAATAAAAAACCTATGTTAAAAATAGTTACAGATACATTACCAAAAGCAAACAAATGGAGTTTTATAATCAATGAAAATGATAATAAAAATAATAGGATAGAAAAGTTAATAAGTGAAATTAACTCAAAGTCAAATGTTATAAAAATAAAAAAAATGACAGATGGGCCAGCTTCCAGTTGTTATTTAGCAAAAAAATTTATAAAAAAAAATGATCCATTATTTATTTCATCATGTGATTATCTTACGATGTTCAATGAAAAAAAGTGGAATAAGCTAATGAAGGATAAAAAAATAGATGGTGCAATTTGGACATCTAAACTTAACAATCAAGTTGTAAAATCATTTGATGCTTTTGGATACTGTGTTGTAAACAGCAAGAATTATATTACAAAAATTGTTGAAAAAAAGATTATATCCAAAAATCCAGAAAATGATCATATGATGATAGGATCATTTTGGTTTAAAAAAGCTTCATATTTTTTTGATAACTATTTGGAGGCTAAAAAAAAAAAAATTACTATTAATGGTGAATATTATGTGGGAAATAATATAAATCTTTTGTTAAAAAAAAAATATAAATTTATAATTTTTGAGGTTGATCAATGGGTTTCATTAGGAGACCCTTTTGAATTAAAAATTTTTGAATATTGGAAAAACCTTTTTGAAAATTAATATGGAAATGGAAAATAAAATAATAAACTTAACAAAAAATGGTAAATTTGAAGTATCTAAAAGAAAATTACCTATTTTAAAAAAAAATAAAATTAGAATTAAAATAAAAGCTGTCGGAGTTTGTGCCTCAGACATTCCAAGAGCCCATGAAAATGGTGCATATAATTATCCATTAGTTATGGGACATGAGATGTCGGGTGAAATATGTGAAAGTAAAATAAAAAATTTTAGACAAGGTGATAGAGCTGTTATATTTCCATTAATACCCTGTAAAAGATGTAATTTTTGTAAAACTAAAAATTATAATCATTGTGAAAATTATAGTTATTATGGATCAAGACAAGACGGAGGATATGCAGAATTTATTGATGTTTACCCTTGGAATATTTTAAAAGTACACAAAAAAATAAATTTTCTAGACTCATTTGCACTTGAACCAAGTGCTGTTGCGTTAAATACAATTAAAATATTATTTACAAAAAAACCAAAAAAAAATGAAAAAATTCTTGTATTAGGTTCTGGTTTTATAGGTTTGCTAATTATCAATTTACTAAAAATAAAATATAAAAAATTAAACTTAACAGTAGTAGATAGAAATGATCATAAATTAAATATGGTACCTAATATTTTTAAAAGGTTTAATTTAAAAAAGAATCATTCAAATATTACTAAACTATACAATGAATTTGATTATATAATCGAAACGACCGGTAATAATGAACTTATCTCAGAAATTTTTAGGTTTGCAAAAAACAAGTCCTCGTTAATTTTTATGGGAAATATAAATGATGATGTTTCATTTAAAAAAAAAGAAATTAATATGATCTTAAGAAAAGAACTTAAATTATATGGAGTGTGGAATTCAAACTATAAAAACCCCAAGCAAAATGATTGGTCTGAAGTAATTAGATACATCAAAAGAGGGTTCAGACCAAGTAAGTATATTTCTCATATAATTAAACTTGATAAAATTCCTTTCTTTATTAAAAAGATTTATCTAAGTAGAAAAAAATCACAAAGATTTAAATTTTTAAAAATTGTTGCTTTGAATGATTAAATATTCATTAGTAATCCCTTTTTTTAATGAAGAGAAAAATATTCAAAAAGTTATTGAGGCACTTGTACAAATTTCTAAAAAAATTAAATTCATTGAATTTATATTAGTTAATAATGGGTCAACAGATAATTCAAAAATAGAATTTGAAAAAGGCCTTATGGAAAAAAATAAAAAGATCTTTAAATTAAAAAATATTAAACAAAATATTGGTTATGGTCATGGAATAAAATATGGTTTGAGTAAGTCCAAGGGAAATTATGTAGCCTGGACTCATTCTGATTTACAAACTGACCCTAAAGATATTATGGGATTTATAAAAATAATTGAAAATCTTCCAAAAAAACAAAATTTATTCATTAAGGGTTTAAGAAAAAAGATTAAATCTAAAGAAAGCTTTCAAACAAAAGCTATGGAATTTATTAGCTCCTACTTTTTAGGAATTAACGTAAGAGATATTAATGCACAACCAAAATTAATGACAAAATTTTTCTTTACAAAATATATAAAAAAATTTGCACCAAATGATCTGTCATTCGACTTATTTTGCTATTCATTGGCAGTTTATAAAAAAGTTAGAATATATGAGTTTGACGTTTTCTTTAAGAAAAGAAAATATGGAGATGTAAAAGGTGGTGGAGAAGGAGGTTCAATTTTTTCTAAATTAAAAGTAATATTTGCAACTTTTAAATGCTTAATTTACCTTAAATTTTTAAAAATTTAAATAAAGATCTAAAATGATAAAAGAAATAAAATTATTTTTTGATAAGACTTATTTATTAAAATTTAATTGGGCTAAAATTCTTTTTTTTTTAACTTTTTTTACATACGGTTTTTTTGCAGTTATTTCAAAATTCAATAATGAAATTTTTACTTTATTATCAATATTCTGTTTAGTTTTTTTTTATGTTTTATCTAAAAGATTTCATACATATTTTTTAGGTCAATTTTCTTTTAAAAATTTTGAAGTTTTTATTTTTTTTATTTTTTTAATAATCTTAATTATTATAAATATTGAATATATCAATTTATCACTATTTGGAGATGAGCTGGCACACACTATAAGAGCAAGTAGAACTTCAATT
>JAOIYV010000002.1 GCA_028226735.1 Candidatus Pelagibacter sp. | reverse complement strand
AATCTAAATTAAAACTTATTACTTATATGCCTAGAAAATTACCTCACCACAGTAAATTAGTTTTGTTTTTTCTTAGAAATAATTTACCAAAAGGTTGGAGAGTTTTACCTTTAGAAAAGATGAACCAAACAGAAGTTTTTAAAAATTTAAAAAAATCTAAAATTTTTTTATCATTTTCAAATCTTGAAGGATTTGGTTTACCACCACTAGAAGCAGCAATCTCAGGAAACGTAGTGATAGGGTATACTGGAGAAGGAGGAAAGGAGTATTGGAAAAACCCAATCTTTAAAAAAATTGAACAGGGCGATATTCTTGGTTTTGTTAATAAAATTAATTCAACAATTAAAAATAAATTTAATTATAACTCACTTAATATTCACAAAAGAATATTATTAAAAAAGTACTCACACATTAATCAAAAAAAAAAAATTTTTGAAATGCTCAAAATGATATATAAAAACTTTAACTAATGAAAAAACTTTTAAGGATCGTAGTTCTGTAATGATTAAATATATCCTACCAGCTATAATTGTTCTCTTGATTGTAGTGTTCTGGGAAAAAATTACAGAAATAGTATTTAAAAAATTTAATATTAGGCTGAATTATATTATTGTGAGTGCTGTGCTAATAACTATCGCTATAATAGTCTTATTAATCAATTATGGATAAATTTAATTAAAGACTAACTCAGCAAAAATAATTAGTGTTGATTTTATTGTGTGATGGTGCCCCCGCACGGAGTCGAACCGCGGACCTATTGATTACAAATCAATTGCTCTACCAGCTGAGCTACAAGGGCATTCGTATCAACAAAGTTTTTAATGTTAAAAGTCAAATAAATCAACACTTAAAAGATTTGGTTGTTAAAAGGTAATTCTCTTATTTGTAACTTTGTAGCTTGTTGTAGACCATTTGTGACCAATCTGTCGGTTTCTTGTCGGTATGAGAATATTAATCAATTTAAAAAGTGATTGATCTATATTAACATAAAACGTTGAGATTATAAGATGAAAGCAATTTTATGAACAATCACCTAATTCAATTTTTGAAATTTACTTATTATTTTTAAAATTACAGGCACGATGAATAATATGAATAATAATCTTATAATATGATGAAAGGCAACAAAGTCAGGATCTAAATCAAAAGCAATAGCTATTACAGCTACTTCATAAATACCACCAGGACAGAAAGACAATAGTAAACTTAAAAAATTAGTATCAATAAAAAATGTTGAAATGTATGCAGCAACCAAACCTAATAATACCAAAAGTATTGTTGCAACCAATCCATGAAAAGAATTACTTGCAACCTCTTTAAATGTTTTATTCACAAATCTACACCCAACGGATGCTCCTAAAATAAGTAAGCAAAAATTAATTGAAGCATCTGGCAGTTTATATGAGGCAATATCAAGTATCTGTAAGACACCACTTGCAACCAAGGTTCCAGAAAGAAGTGCTGCTGGAACTTTGAACTTATCGAAAAAGAATATAAATATTAATGATGCAATGATTAATAAAATTAATTCCCAATGGTTTTGCGACATGTAATCAAATTTTTCTAATTCCAAAGCTTCAACTGGGTGAAGACTAACAATTATAAAAGGGAATAAAGTTATTATAATTATTAATCTAATTAAATGTGCTGTTGCTACTTGAGATAAATCAGATTTTTCATATTCAGCTAAAATCATTAAAGGACCTAAGGCTCCTGGAGCAGCAGAAAATATTGATGTTTTTTCTTTATATCCTGAAAATTTTTGTAAGTATTTTGAAACAATCAAGATACTTACAATAATATAGAAAAACATAATAACTGTAGTCCAAATCCAATTAACCATTTGACTAAAAAGATTTTGGTCAATGTAATTTCCAATATGAAGCCCTAGGATAATTAATATTGAACTTAGAACTATTTTTGGCATTAAAACTTGAAAGCCTTTTAAAGCAATTAAAGATGTTGCAATCATTGGACCTATCATCCAAGCAAGAGGTATATAAAAAAAATCTGCAATAATTGCACTTGGAATAGAAATTAAAATTACTATAAAAAATTTTTTAGAAAATAATTGACCTAAGTTTACACGGTCAAAGTGAATCGCGTTGAACATGTATTCTATCTTTGGTTGTTGACTTGATTACTTAAAATATGTTTAATCACGTTCATAAATATAACAACGAGAGGAAAATAATGAAACTAATTAAATCTTTTTTTTCAGTTTTATTCTCTGCTGCTCTTTTATTATCAACAACGACAGTAAACTCAATTGCAATTGAAAAACTACACTTTGTAATTGGTGGTGGTGCTGGTGGTGGTTGGGATGGAACTGCTAGAGGTACTGGAGAAGCTTTAACAAAAGCTGGCTTTTTAAAAAGCGCATCATTTGAAAATATGTCAGGTGGTGGTGGTGGTAAAGCATTAGCTTTTATGATTAATACTAAGCCTGAAAATACAATCTTAGTACAATCAACACCATTGGTCTTAAGATCAATTACAAGACACAAAGGTTATGTAAGTGGAAGTGGAACTTTATCTTACAAAGATGTTGTGCCAATCGCTGGTGTAATTGGTGACTATGGTGCAATTGCTGTTGCAAAAAACTCACCTTACAAAAACTTTAAAGATGTAGTTAATGCATATAAAGCAAACCCTAGCTCAATTAAAATGGCTGGTGGTTCTGTTAGAGGAAGCATGGACCATTTAATTGGTGCTTTAGCATTTCAAGCTGCTGGAGCAAATCCAAATGATGTAGCTTACATTCCTTATGATGCAGGTGGAAAAGCATTAGCTGGACTTTTATCTGGAGAAACTCAAATTATTTCTACAGGTTTAGGTGAACTTATGGGAGCAAGAGATCAAGTAAGAATTATTGGTATCACTGCACCTGAAAGAGTTGCTGATGCACCAGATGCTCCAACACTTAAAGAACAAGGATATGATGTACAATTCGTTAACTGGAGAGGATTTTTTGGCCCCCCAGGTATGAGCAATAAAGACAAGAAAGCAATTGCTAAAATGCTAGGCGATGTACAAAAAACTCCTGAATGGGAAACTGTTAGAGCAAGAAATGCTTGGGTTAATATTTACAACCCAGACAAAAAGTTTGTTAAGTTTTTAGAAACTCAAACTAAAGAAATGACAGCTCTTATGAAAAAACTAGGAGTTATTTAATCCTTCGGATTAAAAAATTTAAAGAGCAGTGAATATAAATACTACAAAAATTATATCACTGCTCTTTTTTATTTTTTCAGCATTTTATTTATATACTGCTTACCAAATTCAAGTTTTTACATTTGATGAAAATGCACCTTTTAACGCCAGAACATTTCCAATTTATTTAGGTTATGCTGGATTATTTTTTTCAGGGCTAAAGGTAATTTTACCAGACTCAAATACAATTAAAGTTGAACACAAAAATTTAGAATATAAAAAAACAGCAATATTAGTTTTAATTGCAATAATTTATGGAGCCACAATTTTAAAAATTGGTTATTTTTTAACAACATCTTTATTTTTAATAGCATCATATTATTTCTTGGGTGAGAGAAGGTGGCTACTAATGTTTTTGCTATCCTTTCCCTTTGTTGCAGCTTTTATGTTTTTATTGCATGGTATACTTGATATTTACTTGAGAGACCCATTTCTAAAATTAATTGGAGTAATGGGATGATTGAAGGAATTTTAATTGGTTTAAAAACTGCTCTTACTTTTCAAAACATATTCATGGTTATGATTGGTTGTTTTTTTGGAACAATTATAGGAATGTTGCCAGGCCTTGGTCCAATGACAGCAATCGCTTTAATGATACCAATTACCTATGGTTTTGATCCAGCAACTGGTTTAATTTTAATGGCTGGAGTTTATTATGGAGCTGTATTTGGAGGATCAACTTCTTCTATATTGTTAAATGCACCAGGTGTTCCAGGAACTGTAGCAACATCATTTGATGGCTATCCAATGGCACAACAAGGTAAAGCTGGAAAAGCATTAGCAATTGCTGCTTGGAGTTCTTTTGCAGGAGGCACGCTTGCTGCAGTTTATTTATTATTTTTGGCTCCAAGTTTATCTAAAGTAAGTTTATCCTTTAGATCACCAGATTATTTTGCTTTAATGATCTTAGGTTTAACAGCTATTGCAGCATTCTCCTCAAAGGGTCAATTTATAAAAGCAATGATGATGGTGGTACTTGGTTTGATGTTAGCATCTGTTGGTCAAGATAGTTTATCTGATATTACAAGATTTACCTTTAACAATATGAACTTAACTGATGGAATAAGTTTTGTTTTAGTTGTGATGGCAACCTTTGCAATGAGTGAAGCATTAACAATTATATTAAAAAGAAATGATCCAACTGCTGCTGCAAGACAAGTTTCATTGACAGAATTAGGTTCAATTAAGATTAACAAAGAAGAAAGAGCAAAAATGTTAAAAACTATTCCTAGAAATTCAATAATAGGTTTTTTAATTGGAGTTTTACCTGGGGCAGGAGCAACCATTGCATCTTTCTTGGCGTATGGAATGGAAAGAAATTTAGTAAGTGACGAAGAAAAAGAAAAATTTGGAAAAGGAAGTGTTCATGGTCTTGCTGCACCTGAAACCGCAAATAATGCAGCATGTTCAGGGGCATTTGTTCCATTATTAACTTTAGGAATTCCTGGAAGTGGTACTACCGCTGTAATGTTGGGAGCACTGTTGGGATTTGGTATTCAGCCCGGTCCAAGACTGTATGTAACAAATCCTGAAATTTTCTGGTCAGTAATAATGTCGATGTATATTGGAATGGTAATACTGCTTATATTAAATTTACCTTTAATTCCTTATATTGCCAGAATACTAGCTGTTCCTAAAAATTATTTAATTCCCCTAATCTTGTTTTTTTCAATCACAGGAATTTATGTAATGTCATTTAATAATTTTGATATTTATTTAATGATAGGAATTGCAGTTGTTGCAACTTTTATGCGCTTATACGATTTTCCGATGCCACCACTTATTTTGGCATTTGTGCTAGGCGGATTAATGGAAGAAAATTTAAGAAGGTCTTTATTACTAAGTGATGGTTCATGGACATTCCTTTGGGACAGAACTCTTACAGCCAGTATATTGGCGTTAACAATATTAATTGTAGGTTGGCAAATATATAAAACTTTTAAAAATGAATCTCATAGAGTAAGTTAATTTAAATAATCTCTTTAAATTAAAAATCTGTCGGTCTGTGATCGGTTTGAGCAATATTACAATTAATTAAGTTTTTTTTACTTAAATGGTGCTTGTATTTACTAGCTGAATAACATTTGTATTTTTAGTTTTTATCAGACCATTGATTACAAATCAATTGCTCTACCAGCTGAGCTACAAGGGCATTCGTATCAACGAAGTTTTTAATGTTAAAAGTCAAATAAATCAACACTTAAAAGATTTGATTATTAGAAGGTAATTCTCTGATTGGTAACTTTGTAGCTTGTTGTAGACCATTTGTGACCAATCTGTTGGTTCGGCTGTCGGTTCCGTGAGTTTAATCTATAAATTCAAAAATTTTTATTATTGATTTCTTATTAGAGGATAAACCTTAGGATTTAGATATTTTAAGTTAGTTAATAATATCAAAACTAAGGTAACAAAACCAATTGAAAGTCCTAAATAAATTAAAATCTTAATATCAAACATCCACACTAATTCAAAAATATTTTCCATAATAAATTTTGAACCAATCACAGCAAAAAATACTGCAATTAAAATTACAGATTTAAAGATAATGACAAATTCAATTAATGATGAAAAAATAATTTGTTTTTTTGAAAAACCTAAAATTTTGAAAACCAAATTTTGATATTCTTTTATTTTTCCCTGAACCATAATTGCACTTGAAATTACAATTAAGCCTATAACAATGGTAATTGTTGAAATTAATGTAACCGCAATAAATACCTTATTTAAAACAGCTGTAACTTTTGATAAATAATCTGCAATTTTAATCATTGATAAACTTGGCATGATTTCAAGCATTTCGGTTTCATCGAATTTATTTGAATTAAATTTTGCAGTAGCCAAATACTCATGTGGAATATTTTTTGCAAATAGAGGGTTAAATAACATTGCAAAGTTGATACTTAAATCTCGATAATTAACTTCTCTAAAATTTACTACTTTCCCCTCAATTTCACGTCCATAAATATTTAAAGTAAAGATATCACCTAACAGGATGTTAAAATCCTTAGCAACTTTTGCATCTAAAGATATTTGAAGTTGATCTGGCTTTGATAAATCCCACCATTCGCCTTCTAAAATTGAGTTATCTCCAGGTACATTTTCTACCCAAGAGGATCTTCGTTCACTACCAATAACCCAGTAACTGTCGTTATCTGGTTTAATATAAGTATTAGGATCAATACCATTAATTTTTACTATACCAGATGAAACCATTGGTTTAATTTCAATAGATGCATTTGGATCCATATTTAAAATACCTTGTTCAAATTTCTCTCTTTCTCCTTTTTGAATACCGACAAAGAAATAATCAGGTGCAATACCAGGAATAGATTTAGCAATTTCTCTTTGAAAATTTGTACCAACTAAAGCTAAAGTTAATAACAAAGTAACCCCTAAGCCAAGAGACATAACTGTAATAGGAGTTATACTTTTTGTCTGAGTAATATTTTTAATTGAAACTTTTAAAGAAATTATTGGACTTGATTTGAATTTTTTAAGAAAAAAAATGATTAATTTTGAAAGTAAGAAAAATACAATTAAACAAACAAAAAAAGCAGCAAAGTAACCCAAGCTATAAGAAGGTTGTTCAGATCCAATCGTGAATAATAAAATTAAGATAGATAATAAAACAAAGCTTAAAACAACTGATCTCTTAGAATAATAAAATTGAAGGTTTTGAAATACGTTTCTAAATAAATTAGAGGCTTTTACTTGATCTATAGAACTGATTGTTGGAATAGAGAAAATTACAAGAACTAACAAACCCACTAAAAATATTTTTAAAAAATTAAGTATTGAAAACACTGGATAAACATTCAATCCCAATCCATCAGATAGATAATTATCTACTATTGGTATAATTAAAAAACTTGATCCATAAGCAACCACAGTGATGATGAATAAAAGTATAAATAACTGAAGGTAATATAATGTTTTAATATTGCCTGAATAAAAGCCAACCGCCTTTCTTACAGCAATAGACATGTTGTTTTGATTGATAAAAGAAAGCAGGGTATTTGCGATTCCAATGCCTGCAATTAACATTGCACTGATTGATACAAGAGATAAAAATTGAGAAAAATTATTAATAATTCTCTTTATTCCACTAGCAGAATTTTCAGGATATCTAAGCTTTACTTTTTGATCGTCTTTAAAAATTTCTTCAATTCGTTGTTTGATTTCTTCTGGTTTATCTTTTTCGTTAAATTTTACTTTGTACTCATAGTTTAAAAAGCTTCCAATTCCATTTAGTTTTAAAATTTCTAAAGTTTGTTTTCCTGCTAAAGCCCAATCTCCAAATGCAACAAATCCACTAACATCTGGTACTGATTTAATAATTCCAATTACTGTAAAGTTCTGATCTTGAACTTTTATCTTTTCATTAATTTTTATATTAAGGGTTTTTGATAAACTTTCATTGATAAGGATAGAGTAAGGTTCTTTTTGCATTCTTTCATAAGCACCAGTTGGCTCATAAACAACATTTCCATATAAAGGATATTTTTCATCCACAGTTTTAATTCTAGTAAATAATGATTTATTTTTTTTTCTTCCTGTTGTTGAAAGCATAGTACTGAACTCAATCATTTGAGAAACAGTTGCAAATTCTTTTACTTGATTAACTAAATCCAAATTTCCTAGATTACGATTGTAATCAATCTCTAAATCTCCACCCAAAAGTGCTTTGGCATTATCATTTAGTTCTTTTTTAAGACTATCTTCAATTGTGAAAATAGCACTTAAGATAAAAAGACTTATAAATAGCGTAACAATGATACTAGATATTTTATGATAATTTCTGCTTAAGTCTTTTAAAGCATATTTTAAAATCAAACTAAATTCTGAAGGATTATTTAATTTTTCCATCTTTAATTTTTATTTTTTTTTTAGTTTTGTCAGCAAGTTTAGTGTCATGAGTTACCATGATTAAAGAAGAGCCTTCTTCTTTTACATACTTAAATAAAATATTTGCAATCATGATAGAATTTTCAGTATCCAAGTTTCCTGTTGGCTCATCAGCTAAAATTAATTCTGGTTTCATTGCAATTGCTCTAGCGATAGCAACTCTTTGTTGTTCACCACCTGATAATTGACTTGGTAGATTATTAAAACGATGTTTCAAACCAAAACGATCTAATAAAATTTTTGCTTCTTTGTCTGGATTTTTAAAATTATTGAGCTCAAGTGTAAGCGCAACATTTTCAACCGCTGTATAATTAGGAATTAAATAAAACGACTGAAAAATTATTCCAATATTTTTCTTTCTTATCTCAGATACCTCATCTTCACTAAGGCCTGTAATTTCTTGATCTTGGAAAATTATTTTACCTGAGTTAGGTTTCTCCAAACCCCCTATTAACATGATTAAACTTGTTTTCCCTGAGCCACTTTCCCCAACAACAGAAACAGTTTCTTTTTTCTTTATACTTAAATTAATATTCTTTAAAACATTGATACTATCTTTACCAGTTTGGTATTTGAGATTTATTTTTTTTAATTTAAGAAGAGTACTCATGAATAAAACTATATATATAAAAATTTTGATAATCTTTCTAGTGCACATAAACGCAAGTGCAATAGAAAAGGTAGTTTTATTCGGTGATAGTTTGATGGCTGGATATGGATTACCTAAAGAACATCATTTATCAATAGTTTTAGAAAATAATCTTAAGGAAGCTGGTTTAAATATTAAAGTTATTAATGGAAGTGTTTCTGGAAGCACAACATCAGGTGGATTGAATAGAGTTGATTGGAGTTTATCAGAACCGGGAATAGATTTAATCATTTTAGGATTAGGAGCTAATGATATGCTCAGAGGAATTCAGCCAGACGAAACAAAAAAAAACTTAGAACAAATAATAAATATTGCTAACAATAAAAAAATTAAAATTATTTTAGCTGGGATGGTTGCACCAAACACTCATGCAAAAAAATATAAAAAAGAGTTTGATGACATTTATCCAAAATTATCAAAAAAATATAATTTACCCTTAATCCCATTTCTTCTTGAAGGAGTAGCACTTAATCCAAGCTTAAATCAAAAAGACGGAATTCATCCAAATAAAGAAGGGACCATCAAAGTAAGTGAAACTATTAAAAAAAGTATTATTAATATCTTAAATTAAATTAAATAAATTTTTAACTAATCAACATTTTTTTTAGATAACTTAGGTGATGAAAAACTATTGCTGCACTATTTGATATATTTAAGCTTTCAATATCTTCGTTTATATCAATTCTAACCAAAAAATCTGTATATTTTCCAGTATGTTCTCTCATTCCAAAACCCTCTGAACCAAATAAAAGAACATTTTTCCCCACCCATTTTATTTCAGTAAAATTTTTCTCTCCATTTGTATCAAAACCATAAACCCAAAAATTTTTTTCTCTTAAGTTTTTAAGAGTTGAATTAATATTAGAAACTTCAAAAATGTTTAAATGTTCCATACAACCACTTGCTGATTTATACATTAGCTTGCTATCACTTGGGAAATGTCTTTCTTTTACTATTAAACCATCAATTTTAAACGAAGCAGCACTTCTTATAAGTGAACCAATATTTCTTGGGTCAGTAACCTCATCGATACAGACAAATGTTAAGTCCTTTTTTTCTTTTATAAATTCTTTTAAGTCTGGCTGATCTAAATGTTCAATTTCAGCAACATATCCACCATGCATTAATTGTTCTTTAGTAGTGTATTTATCTAGTTCTTTTTTTGATTTAAAATAAACCTTTACATCTTCAAGAATATTTTTTTTTGGGTTTTTTCTATGAATATTTTTTTTACTTTCCTCTGTTAAAAATACTTTTAAAACCTTTCTTTTTGGGTTTCTAAGAGCTTCTATTACAGCATGTTGTCCAACAATCAAAAAAGATGATTTATTCATAAATATACGTATGTTTTATACGTATTTTTCAATATTTTCCCATTAAATCTCGTGTTGCAATTGCATAAATAAAATATATAAAACGCTAGTTGTTTGAAGCTTTATTGAACAGGGGACACTTCCCCATAAGGAGGGGTTCCAGAGCGGTCAAATGGGGCGGGCTGTAAACCCGTTGACTTCGGTCTTCGAAAGTTCGAATCTTTCCCCCTCCACCATTCAATAAATTTTTAATGACAATGGAGTGAAATTCTTGTTGTTGTGCGGGTGTAGTTCAATGGTAGAACGCTAGCCTTCCAAGCTGGATGTAAGAGTTCGATTCTCTTTACCCGCTCCAAGAAAAAAAAGAAATTAATAATAAAACAAAAACTGAGGTAAAAAAGAAATGTCAAAAGAAAAATTCGTAAGAAATAAACCGCACTGTAATATTGGTACAATCGGTCATGTCGATCATGGTAAAACAACTTTAACTGCAGCTATAACAATTACTCTAGCAGAAGCAGGTGGTGCGAAAGCTGTTGCTTATGATCAAATTGATAAAGCTCCTGAAGAAAAAGAAAGAGGAATTACAATTTCAACTGCTCACGTTGAGTATGAAACAGAAAAAAGACATTACGCTCATGTTGATTGTCCTGGACACGCTGACTATGTAAAAAATATGATTACAGGTGCAGCACAAATGGATGGAGCAATTTTAGTAGTTAATGCTGCTGATGGTCCTATGCCTCAAACAAGAGAACATATTCTTTTAGGTAGACAAGTTGGAATTCCAGCAATTGTTGTTTACTTAAATAAAGTTGACCAAGTTGATGATAAAGAGATGATTGAACTTGTTGAAGAAGAAATCAGAGAACTTCTAACTTCTTACAAATATCCAGGAGACAAAACTCCAATCATTAAAGGTTCAGCATTAGCAGCTGTAGAAAAAAGAGACGATGAAATCGGAAAAAATTCTATATTGGAATTAATGAAAGCAGTTGATGAATTTATTCCACAACCAGCCAGAGATGTTGACAAACCTTTCTTGATGCCGGTAGAAGATGTATTTTCTATATCTGGAAGAGGAACTGTTGCAACTGGTAGAGTAGAATCAGGTGTTATTAAAACTGGAGAAGAAGTGGAAATAGTTGGTATTAGAGATACTAAAAAATCAGTTTGTACGGGTGTTGAAATGTTTCGAAAACTTTTAGACTCAGGTGAGGCTGGTGACAATGTGGGTATCTTGCTAAGAGGTGTAGAAAGAACTGATATTGAAAGAGGTCAAGTTCTTTGTAAAACAGGCTCTATTAAACCGCATACTAAATTTGAAGCTCAGGCTTATGTACTTAAAAAAGATGAGGGTGGTAGACATACACCATTCTTTACTAAGTACAGACCTCAGTTTTATTTTAGGACTACAGATGTTACAGGCGAAGTAACATTGCCAGCTGGAACTGAAATGGTTATGCCTGGTGATGATGCTAAATTTACTGTTACTTTAATTACTCCCATTGCAATGGATGAAAAATTAAATTTTGCTATCCGTGAAGGTGGTAGAACAGTTGGAGCAGGAGTAGTAACAAAAATTATAGAGTAAACTCTATAGGAGTGTAGCTCAATTGGTAGAGCGCCGGTCTCCAAAACCGGAGGCTGAGGGTTCGAGTCCCTCCGCTCCTGCCAATAAGCTAAATATTGTATTATGAGAAACCCGATAAAGTTCATTCAAGAAGTTAAACAAGAAGCATTCAAAGTTTCTTGGCCAACAGGTAAAGAGACAGTGCAGGGTGCATTGATGGTTTTTGCCATGGCAGTAGTAATGTCTCTTTTCTTTTTACTTCTTGATCAAATTCTCAAGTTTCTTTTGGAAGCCCTATTACAGGTAAGTATTTAATGAAAAATTGGTATATAGTTCAATCTCACTCAAACTTTGAAAATAAAGTAGCTGGATTAATTAGAGAAGAAGCAGAAAAAGCTAAAATTTCTGATAAAATTGAAGAAATAGTAGTTCCAACGCATGATGTAACAGAAGTTAAAAGAGGAAAAAGAATTCAAAGAAAAAAGAAATACTTCCCAGGTTATGTATTAATAAAGAGCGAGATGGATAATGATCTTTATCATTTAATTAAAAATTTGAAGAGAGTTAGTGGCTTTTTAGGTTCAAAAGGCATTCCAGTACCAGTATCAGACAAAGAAATTGAGAAAATATTAGGTCAAATAAAAGATGGTGTAGCACAGCCAAAATCTGGTATAGAATACAGCGTTGGTGAAAAAGTTCAGGTTGTTGACGGACCTTTTGCATCATTTAGTGGAATGGTAGAAGATATTGATGAAGAAAAATCTAGATTAAAAGTTTCGGTGTCAATTTTTGGAAGACCAACTCCAGTAGATTTAGAATATAACCAAGTAGAGAAAGCAAGTTAATGGCAAAAGAAATTAGTGGGTATATAAAATTACAAATCAATGGTGGTCAAGCTAATCCCGCACCTCCAGTAGGCCCAGCTTTAGGTCAACGTGGAATTAATATAATGGAATTCTGTAAAGCCTTTAATGAAAAAACTAAAGCTTTTGCTGGTAAGCCAATTCCAGTTATTATTACTGTTTATAAGGATAAAAAATTTGATTTTGAAATTAAATCACCACCAGCATCGCACTTTATTAAAGAAGCAGCAAAATTAAAAGGTGGTTCTAAAGAACCAGGAAGAAGTGTTGCAGGATCAATTACAAAAAAACAAGCAGAAGAAATAGCTACTCAAAAAATGAAAGATTTGAATGCCCATGATTTAGAGCAAGCTGTTAAAATTATAGCAGGATCTGCAAGATCAATGGGAATAGAGGTTAAAGAATAATGCCTTCAAAAAGATTTAAAGAATTACCAAAAAAAACTAGAGATTTAACTTCTGAAGCTATAGAAAAATTAATACCTTCGATTAAAAAAAATTGTACTACTAAATTTGATGAGTCAGTGGATTTAAGTTTTCAAATAAATAATAAACAAAAGAAAGGTGAAGTTAACATAAGAACAGTAGTTAATTTACCTGGTGGTACAGGAAAAAAAGTTAAAGTTGCAGTAGTTTGTGAAGATTCAAAAGCTCAAGAAGCTAAAGATGCAGGTGCTGATATTGTTGGTAGTGATGAATTTATTGAAAAAATTAAATCAGGAGAATTGAACTTTGAAAAGCTAATTTGCACTCCAGGAATGATGATTAAACTTTCAAAATTAGGAAAAGTTTTAGGACCAAAAGGTTTAATGCCAAATCCAAAACTTGGTTCGGTATCAGAAGATGTGAAACAAGCTGTAACTAATGCAAAATCTGGACAAGCAGAAATTAGAAATGATAAAGATGGAAATATTGGGGTTAGTATTGGAAAAAAATCTTTTCATGACGATCAATTATTAAAAAATTATCATGCTATATTAGATACTTTAGAAAAAGAAAAAGCGAATAATACACTAAAGGGTGATTTAATTAAGAGTACCTTTGTAACATCAAGTATGGGTGTTGCATACAAAGTTAAATTAGGAAAAGTTATATAAAGTTATGATGAATAAAGAACAAAAAAAAACTTACATTAGTGAAATGGAAAAACAGTTCCAAAATAACGAATCTGTATTAGTTACACATTATCAAGGTTTAACAATGACCCAACTTGATGAATTAAGAGCTCAAATGAGAGAACATGGAATTAAATTCAAAATAACAAAAAATAGAATAACAAAATTAGCTATTGAAAAAACGAAGTGTAAAGACATATCCAATCTATTTACAGGTGCCACAGCTGTAGCTTTTTCTGATGATGCTATTATTTCAGCAAGAATTTTATCTAAATTCGCTAAAGAAAATGAAAATCTAAAGCTTTTAGGTGGAATTATGGGAAATGACGTTTTAGACCAAGCTGGAGTACAAAATGTAGCTAATTTACCAACACTTGATGAAGCTAGAGCTAAAATAGTAGGAATTCTTGCAACCCCTGCTTCAAAATTCGTAAGTATTTTACTTGCACGTTCTGAAAAAATGAGTAATTTGTCCCCAGAAAATTCTGAAAAATAACCTTAAAGAAGTGTAAAAAATATGCCTGATCTAAATAAAATTATTGAAGATTTATCAAGTTTGTCTGTAGTTGAAGCAGCCGAACTTTCAAAACAACTTGAAGAAAAATGGGGTGTTACAGCTATGGCTGCAGCAGCACCAGCAGCAGCAGCAGGTGGAGCAGCAGCTGAGGAAGCTAAAGATGATTTCACTATAATGTTAATGTCAGCAGGTGATAAAAAAATTAATGTTATTAAAGAAGTTAGAGCGGCTACATCTTTAGGTCTTAAAGAAGCAAAAGATCTTGTTGAAGGTGCACCTAAAGAAGTTAAATCAGGTGTAAATAAGAAAGACGCTGAAGAAATTAAAGCTAAGCTGGAAGCAGCTGGCGCAAAAGTAGAACTTAAATAAATTAATTAGAAAGAATTTAATTACTGATTAATTTATTAATCAGTAACTTGATATAGATGCAATTATCTTTTACTGCTAAGAAAAATGTTAGAAAAAGTTTTGGTAAACTAGCTGAGACTTTATCTATCCCAAACTTAATTGAAGTACAAAAAAATTCATACAAAGAATTAACCGACTTTGATAAAGATGCTGGAGATCTAACTAAAGGCTTCGATAGAGTTTTTAAAAGTATTTTTCCAATTGAAGATCTTAATGATAAAGCAACATTAGAGTATGTTAATTATAGATTAGAAAAACCTAAATTTGACACTGAAGAATGTATTCAAAGGGGTCTAACATATTCTTCTGCTTTAAAATGTACATTAAGATTAGTTGTTTATGAGATAGATCAAGAAAATAATACTAAAGATATTTTATCTGCAAAGGAACAAGAGGTATATATGGGTGAAGTTCCTATGATGACAGATAGTGGAACTTTTATTACCAATGGTGTTCAAAGAGTTGTAGTTAATCAAATGCACAGAAGTCCTGGTGTTTTTTTTGATCACGACAAAGGTAAATCTCATGCTAGTGGTAAATTACTTTTTAACTGTAGAGTAATTCCTAATAGAGGCTCATGGCTTGATTTAGAATACGATGTTAAAGATTTTTTATATTTCAAGATAGATCGCAAGAAAAAAATATTTGTATCAACATTATTAATGGCACTTGGTTATACAAAAACTGAAATTGCTGATGAATTTTATGATAAGGAGCAATATACTTTTGACTCTAAAACTGAAAAATGGAAAACCAAATTTAATCCTGAAAATTATAAAGCAAAAAATTTTTCGGAAGAGGTTATAGACGCAAAAACGGGAAATGTGGTAATAAAACTTGGGGACAAAATTAATTATTTAACAGCAAAAAAATTAGCAAGTGATGGTTTAAAAGATATTTTAGTTAGTCAAGAATCACTTTATGGAAAATTTTTGCACCAAGAAGTTAAGGTCAGTGATGAAGAAGAAGGAGGCTTGTTAGGAATTGGAACAGAAATCAATAATGCAATTTTGCAAGAAATATTAAAAGCAAATATTTCTTCAATTGAGATATCTATTACCAATTCAATTAATAAAGGTCCTTATTTATTAACTACAATTTTAAATGATAAAAATAATAATAAGAATGATGCCATTAATGAAATTTATAAAGTTTTAAGACCTGGAGAACCACCCACAGTAGAAATTGCTACACAAATTTTTAATAATTTATTTTTTAGCTCAGATAGATACGATCTTTCAGACGTAGGAAGAGTAAAGATGAACTCCAGGTTAAACCTCGAATGTTCAGACAAAATAACAATTCTAAGAAATGATGATGTAATAGCAATTGTTCATAAAATGCTCGATTTGCGTGATGGTAAAGATGAAGTTGATGACATTGACCATCTAGGAAACCGAAGAGTTAGATCTGTTGGAGAATTAGTTGAAAATCAAGCTCGAATAGGTGTTTATAGAATGGAAAGAGCTATTAAAGAAAAAATGACAACTTTAGACATTGAGTCAGCAATGCCTCAAGATTTAATTAATGCAAAACCATTAACAGTTTCTCTTAAAGATTTTTTTGCTAGCTCTCAACTTTCTCAATTTATGGATCAAACTAATCCATTGTCTGAAATAACTCACAAAAGAAGGGTATCTGCTTTAGGCCCAGGTGGATTGACAAGAGAAAGAGCTGGATTTGAAGTGCGAGATGTTCACCCAACACACTATGGAAGAATATGTCCAATCGAAACTCCAGAGGGACCAAATATTGGTCTAATTAATAGTTTGTCTACTTATGCTAAAATTAATAAATACGGATTTATTGAAAGCCCATATAAAAAAGTTAAAAATGGAGTTGTTGAGAATAAAGTTGAATATTTATCAGCAATGGAAGAAACCAAATATACAATAGCTCAAGCTAATACCAAGCTTGATAAAAATGGAAAAATTACAGAAGAACTTGTTTCTTGTAGAGAAAACTTAAATTTTATTTTATCAAAACCTGAAAATATAGAATACATAGATGTATCTCCTAAACAGTTAGTCTCTGTAGCAGCTTCTTTAATTCCTTTTTTAGAAAATGATGACGCAAACAGAGCATTGATGGGCTCAAACATGATGAGACAAGCAGTACCTTTATTAAAACCAGAATCACCATTGGTAGGAACTGGTATTGAAAGTGATGTAGCTTTAGATTCTGGTGTTACAATTGTAGCCAAGCGTGAAGGAGTAGTTGATAAAATTGATGGAAAAAGAATCGTCATTAAAGCAACTGAAGAAACTGATTTTACAAAATCTGCAGTTGATATTTATAATCTTCAAAAATTTAAGAGATCAAATCAAAATACATGTATAAATCAAAAACCGCTAGTAAGAGTTGGTGATAAAGTTAGATCTGGCGACATAATTGCTGATGGCCCTTCAACAAAATTAGGTGAATTAGCCCTTGGAAAAAATGTTACAGTGGCGTTTATGCCATGGCAAGGTTATAATTTTGAAGACTCGATATTAATTTCAGAAAGATGTGTAACAGATGATGTATTTACTTCAGTTCATATTGTTGAGTATGAGGTGATGGCTAGAGATACAAAATTAGGTGAAGAAGAGATTACAAGAGATATACCAAATGTTAATGAGGAGTCTCTAAAAAATTTAGATGAATCAGGAATTGTTTATATTGGTGCTGAAGTAAAAGCAGGAGATATTTTAGTTGGGAAAGTAACTCCAAAAGGTGATTCAGCCTCAGGCCCAGAGGAAAAATTATTAAGATCAATTTTTGGTGAAAAAGCAATAGATGTAACAGATACATCTCTTAAAATGTCTAGAGGAAGTAGTGGGACAGTAGTTGATGTAAGAGTTTTTAATAGACATGGAATAGAAAAAGACGAAAGATCTATCACAATTGAAAGAGCCGAAATTGAAACAGTTCAGCAAGATAAAATTGTAGAAGAGGAAATTTTAGAGAGAAGTATTAAGCAAAGAGCTAATCAAATACTTTCTGGCTCAACATTAACAAAAAAGATAAAAGATCTAGAAGTAGGAACTAAATTAGATTTAGATAATATTAACAAACTCCATATAAATGATATTTTTAAAATCATAGCTGGAAACGTTAATGACGAAGCAACATTATTACAATTAAAAGACCAATACAGTAAAGCAAAACAAGATATTCAAGAAAGATTTGAGGATAAAGTTTTAAAAATCAGAAGTGGCGATGATTTATTACCAAGTGTAATGAAAATGGTCAAAGTTTTTGTTGCAATTAAAAGAAGATTGAGACCTGGAGATAAGATGTCAGGTAGACATGGAAACAAAGGGGTAGTGAGTAAAATTGTTCCAGTAGAGGATATGCCCTACAGAGAAGATGGTAGACCTGTTGATATTGTATTGAATCCCTTAGGTGTACCAAGCCGTATGAATGTTGGTCAAATTTTAGAGACCCATTTAGGTTGGGCTTGTAAAGAGTTTGGTGAGGAAGTTAAGAGATTAGTTAATGAGAATAGTAAGAGAATAGAAAAAACAGAAAAAATTTCATCTTTTTTGAAATCAGTATATGGAAACGAAATATTCAATGATGGCATTGATAAATTAAATAAAACAGAGTTTAAAGATTTATGTGAAAATGTACAAAATGGAATACCTATATCAACTCCAGTTTTTGACGGTGCAAAAGAAAAAGATGTTTCTGAAATGCTTAAATTGGCAAAATTACCAACTTCTGGTCAAACTTATTTATGGGATGGAAGAACAGGGGAAATGTTCGATAGACCTGTAACAGTTGGAATTATTTATATGTTAAAACTTCATCATTTGGTTGAAGATAAAATTCATGCCAGATCCACAGGACCATACAGCCTTGTTACCCAACAACCACTTGGTGGAAAAGCGCAATTAGGTGGTCAACGATTTGGTGAAATGGAAGTTTGGGCCCTTGAAGCTTATGGTGCTTCATATACATTGCAAGAAATTTTGACTGTAAAATCAGATGATGTTGCAGGAAGAGTTAAAGTTTATGAAACAATTGTTAAAGGTGAGGAGAATTTCGAATCAGGCATACCAGAGTCTTTCAATGTATTAGTAAAAGAAATAAAATCATTAGCACTAAACATAGAGTTAAATTAGATATGAAAAAAGAATTAACAGATTTATTTAAAAATAGTGAAGTTTCTGAAGCTCAAAATTTTAATAACATTAAGATTACTTTAGCAAGCCCAGAAAAAATAAAATCTTGGACATATGGAGAAATTAAAAAACCTGAAACTATAAACTACAGAACATTTAGACCAGAAAAAGATGGATTATTTTGTGCTAGAATATTTGGTCCCATCAAAGATTATGAATGTCTATGTGGTAAATATAAAAGAATGAAATTCAGAGGAATAACTTGCGAAAAATGTGGAGTAGAAGTAACAAAATCTAATGTTCGAAGAGAAAGAATGGGTCATATTAATTTAGCTACACCTGTAGCACACATTTGGTTTTTAAAATCACTACCTAGTAGAATTTCACTTGCAGTGGATATGAAACTTAAAGAAGTTGAAAGAGTTCTATATTTTGAAAACTTTATAATTATTGAACCAGGGTTAACTGGTCTTCAAAAAAACCAATTATTAAACGAAGAAGAATTAGCAAAATATCAAGATGAATTCGGTGAAGAATCTTTTGAAGCTGGTATTGGTGCTGAAGCTATACTTTCAATTTTAAAATCTCTAGATCTTGAACAAGAAAGAAAAATTTTAATAAATACAATTAATGAAACGAAATCTAAAGTTAATGAGGAAAGATCTATTAAAAGATTAAAGCTTATAGAGTCGTTTATTGAAACTGGTCAAAAGCCTGAATGGATGATTTTAACCATTATTCCAGTCATACCACCTGAACTTAGACCATTAGTTCCTTTAGATGGTGGAAGGTTTGCGACATCAGATTTAAATGATCTTTATAGAAGAGTAATAAATAGAAATAATAGATTAAAAAGATTAATGGATCTTAAAGCGCCTGATATTATTGTGAGAAATGAAAAAAGAATGCTTCAAGAGTCTGTTGATGCATTGTTTGATAACGGCAGAAGAGGTAGAGTAATTACTGGAACTGGAAAACGTCCACTTAAATCTCTCGCTGAAATGTTAAAGGGAAAGCAAGGAAGATTTAGACAAAATCTATTAGGTAAAAGAGTTGATTATTCAGGAAGATCAGTAATTGTTGTTGGCCCAGATTTAAAATTACATGAGTGCGGATTGCCAAAAAAAATGGCTTTAGAGCTATTTAAACCATTTTTGTATGCAAGACTAAATAAATTAGGCCTGGCATCAACAATTAAACAGGCTAAAAAATTAGTTGAAAAAGAAACAAATGCAGTTTGGGATGCATTAGAATTAATAGTTAGAGAGCACCCAGTGTTGCTAAACAGAGCACCAACTCTCCACAGATTAGGTGTTCAAGCGTTTGAGCCAAAGTTAATTGAAGGAGATGCTATAGAACTACATCCATTATGTTGTGCAGCTTTTAATGCCGACTTTGATGGCGATCAAATGGCAGTCCATGTTCCACTTAGTTTAGAAGCTCAATTAGAAGCAAGAATTTTAATGCTTTCAACAAACAATATCTTGAGTCCATCAAATGGAAAACCAATTATAGTACCCAGTCAAGATATGATATTAGGTCTTTACTATTTATCCCAAGCACCATTTCAGGTTGATAAACCAGAAGGTTATTTTGTTGATGCTGATGCAATTGAACATTCTTTGTCAACTGGCCAAATAAAAGTTCACACAACAATAGTTTCAAGATTTGAAACAATAGATGAAAATGGAAACAAAAAATTAGAAAAATACACTACAACTGCTGGAAGATTTTTACTTGCTAATTTATTACCAAAAAACAAAGATATAAAATTTTCAATGATTGATAGATTACTTCCAAAAAAAACAGTTTCAGAAATAATTGATCATGTATTCAGATTTTGTGGACAAAAAACGACTGTAATATTTTGTGATAAATTAAAAGATCTTGGTTTTAAACATGCTTTTAAAGCAGGAATTTCATTTGGAAAAGATGATCTAGTTATACCTGATAATAAGAGTCAATTAATAGACGATACAAAAAAACTTATTTCGGATTATGAAAATCAATATTCTGAAGGATTAATTACTAGAGGTGAAAAATATAATAAAGTAGTTGATGCTTGGTCTAAATGTACAGATAAAGTAGCTGGCGAAATGATGAAAGGTATTTCTGCTACAGAAACTACCCCAGATGGAATGAAAATTAATTCAGTATTTATGATGGCTGATAGTGGAGCTAGAGGTTCTGCTGCTCAAATGAAACAGCTTGCTGGAATGAGAGGCCTTATTGCTAAGCCATCAGGAGAAATTATTGAAACGCCAATTACTTCAAATTTTAAAGAAGGACTTACTGCACTTGAATATTTTAATTCAACCCATGGAGCAAGAAAAGGATTAGCTGATACAGCCTTAAAAACTGCTAGTTCTGGATACTTAACAAGAAGACTTTGTGATGTAGCTCAAGATTTAACAATCACTAAAGTAAAATGTGATAATCCTGGCTTTATCGAGCTTGCAGAAATACTAGAAGGTGGAAATGTAGTGGTAAGCTTATCTGAAAGAGCTTTAGGCAGAGTCACAGCAACCGATGTAAAAAATCCAATTACTGGTGAGGTTGTAATCAAGAAAGAAACTATGATAGATGAAGCTGGCTGTGATAAAATTGATGCAGCAGGCATAAAATTTATTAATGCTTATTCAGTAATGACATGTAGTTCAAAATTAGGAGTTTGTGCCACTTGTTATGGTCGAGATTTATCCAGAGGAAAAATAGTTCATGTGGGTGAAGCTATAGGAATGATTTCAGCACAATCAATTGGTGAGCCAGGAACTCAATTAACTATGAGAACGTTCCACGTGGGAGGAACTGCTTCAGTTAAACAAGAATCTCAAATTGTTACAAAGTCTGCCGGTATATTAAAGATCATTAATTCAAACTTACTAGAAGACTCAAAGAAAAATTTAATTGTTATGGGAAGAAACACTCAATTATCTATAGAAGATGACAATGGGGTACAAGTTGCTGTTTATAAAGTTGCATATGGATCAAAATTATTTTTTCAAAATGAAGATAAAGTTAAAGCTAACGAAAAAATATGTGAATGGGATCCTTATACAACTCCAGTTATAGCAGAAAAAAGTGGTATAGCAGGTTTTGTTGATTTAATTGATGGAGTTTCACTTCAAGAAACAACAGATGATGCAACAGGTATTTCATCTAAATCAGTAATTGATTGGAGAGCTCAATCTAAGAATACAGATTTAAAACCTAGAATTACTTTAAGAGATGAAAAAGGAAATGTTATTAAAAAAGCTGATGACAATGAAGCTAGATATTATTTAGTACCAGATTCAATTCTTTCTATAAAAGATGGACAAAAAATATTTGCTGGAGATGTAATTGCGAGATTACCTAAAGAAACAACTAAAACAAAAGATATTACAGGAGGTTTACCTCGTGTTGCAGAATTATTTGAGGCAAGAAAAGCTAAAGACAGTGCAATTATTGCTGAAAATGATGGACAAGTTTTATTTGGAAAAGAAGTTAGAGGAAAACAAAGAATTTCAATTCAACCTGAGAATGGAGAACCTTCAAATTATTTAATTCCTAAAGGAAAACATATAAACTTTAATCAGGGAGAAAAAATTAAAAAAGGTGAATATTTATTAGATGGACAGCCTTTACCACATGATATTCTAAGAATTTTAGGTATTAAAGATTTAACTGAATATTTTGTTAATCAAGTGCAAGAAGTTTATAGATTACAAGGAGTAATAATTAATGATAAACATATCGAAACGATTTTAAGACAAATGCTTAAAAAAGTAGAGGTAAAAGAATCAGGAGATTCGAGTTATTTACCTGGTGAAATGATTGATAGAATAAAATTTGATACAACAAATGATAAACTTGCTGCAGAGGGTAAAAACAAAGCAGTTGGAGAAAGAGTATTAATGGGTATTACAAAAGCTTCATTACAAACTGAGTCATTTATATCTGCAGCATCTTTTCAAGAAACTACTAGAGTACTTACGGATGCCGCTATAAAAGGTAAGGTAGACCCATTAAATGGCTTAAAAGAGAATGTTATTGTTGGTAGACTTGTTCCAGCTGGAACTGGTACGATCAAAAATAAATGGAACAATCAGGCCCTTGCAGAGGATAAAAAATTCTTAGCAGATCAAGATAAAATAGAGCCCTCAGAGACATTAGAAACTCAAGCAAATCAATAAAAAAACACGTTAAACTTGTAGTTTTAGTTTGACAAAGTGAATTTAAATAGTAATTTGGCGGTATTTTTGGTTGGAATGTAGTACCTGTTTAATGGAACTAAACGCTGCCACAAAATAACCTGTCAGTTATTTTCATCAAAAATATAAAACTAATTATATAAATTATGCCAACTATTAATCAGTTGTTACGAAAAAAAAGAATTAAACCAATAGCTAGGAATAAGGTTCCAGCTTTACAAAAACAACCTCTTAAAAGGGGAGTTTGTGTCAAAGTTTATACAACAACTCCAAAAAAACCCAACTCAGCATTAAGAAAGGTAGCAAGAGTTAGATTGTCTAATGGATTTGAAGTTACTGCCTACATTGGTGGTGAAGGACACAACCTTCAAGAACACTCAGTAGTATTAATTAGAGGTGGTCGTGTAAAAGATTTACCAGGTGTTCGCTATCATATACTTAGAGGAAATTTAGATACTCAAGGTGTAGCTAACAGAAAAAAACGTAGATCACTATATGGAACTAAAAAAGGTAAATAGTTATGTCTAGAAAGAAAACTCAACCAAAAAAAATTGTTGTTCCAGATCCAATATTTAAATCAACAATAATTCCAAAATTAATAAATTCTATTATGTATGATGGAAAAAAAGGAGTTGCTGAAAAAATAGTTTATGAGGCAATTGATAAAATCAAATCTAAAACAAAAGAAGAACCAATAAATGTTTTTAATGAGGCAATAAATAACATAAAGCCAACTGTAGAAGTTAGATCTAGAAGAGTTGGTGGAGCAACCTACCAAGTACCGGTTGAAGTTAAATCAAAAAGAGCTCAAGCGCTGGCAATTAGATGGCTTGTAGATGCATCTAGAAAAAGAAAAGATAAACACATGTCAGATAAAATTTTTAATGAACTGTACGATGCATATGAAAAAAAAGGATCAGCAGTTAAAAAAAGAGAAGATGTGCATAAAATGGCAGAGTCAAATAAAGCATTTGCTCATTTTAGGTGGTAAAAAATTATGGCTAGAACACATACATTAGATAAATATAGAAATATCGGAATAATGGCCCACATTGATGCTGGTAAAACTACTACTACTGAAAGAATTTTATATTATACAGGAAAGAGTCATAAAATAGGTGAAGTTCATGATGGTGCAGCAACTATGGACTGGATGGAACAAGAGCAAGAAAGAGGAATTACGATTACTTCAGCCGCCACAACTTGTTTTTGGAATGATCATAGAATTAATATCATAGATACTCCTGGACACGTTGATTTTACTATTGAAGTAGAGAGATCATTAAAAGTTTTAGACGGTGCTGTTTGTGTTTTTGATGGAGTTGCTGGTGTAGAACCTCAATCTGAAACAGTATGGAGGCAAGCTGATAAATATAAAGTTCCACGAATTTGTTTTGTAAACAAGTTAGACAGAACTGGTGCTGACTTCTATAGATGTGTTGAAATGATTAAGGATAGATTAGGCTGTAAACCTCTACCAATTCAAATTCCTATAGGTATTGAGGCAGATTTATCCGGTGTTGTTGACTTAGTTAAAATGAAAGCTCAAGTTTGGAAAAATGAAGCTCTAGGCGCAGAGTGGGAATACAAAGAAATTCCTGATGATTTAAAAGAAATTTCACAAAAATACAGAACAGAATTAGTTGAAATGGCTGTAGAGCAAGATGAAAAGTTAATGGAAGCTTACTTAAATGGTGAAGAAATAAAAGAAGAAGATTTAGTAAAATGCATAAGAAAAGGAACATTAAATTTTAGTTTTGTTCCAATAACTACTGGTTCAGCATTTAAAAACAAAGGTGTTCAACCTTTACTTGACGCTGTAATTAACTACTTACCAAGTCCAATCGATATTGGATCAATTAATGGAACTAAACCTGGCAGTGAAGATGTTGTTGAAATGAAATTCGAAGATGGTACTGGATTTTCTGCATTAGCATTTAAAGTTGCTAATGACCCATTTGTTGGTTCATTAACTTTTATTAGAATTTACTCAGGAACCATTAGAACTGGAACTGCTGTTTATAATACTTCAAAAGATAAAGAAGAAAGAGTTGGTAGAATGCTTTTAATGCATGCAAACTCAAGAGAAGATATTAAAGAAGCAAACACTGGTGATATAGTTGCTTTAGCTGGTCTAAAATACACAATTACAGGACACACACTTTGTGATGAAGCTAATCCTGTTTTATTAGAACCAATGGAGTTCCCAGAACCTGTAATTGAAATTGCTGTTGAACCTAAGACAAAAGCTGACCAAGAAAAAATGGGTGAAGCATTAGGAAGATTAGCTAAAGAAGATCCATCATTCAGAGTAACGTCTGATGAAGAATCTGGTCAAACTATTATAAAAGGAATGGGCGAGTTACATCTTGATATTATCGTTGATAGAATGAAAAGAGAATTTAATGTAGAGGCGAATGTTGGTGCTCCTCAAGTTGCTTATAGAGAAACATTGCAAAATGCCTCTGAATTCGAATATACACACAAAAAACAAAGTGGTGGTGCTGGTCAGTTTGCAAAAGTTAAACTTTTGGTTGAGCCTCAAGAACCTGGAGCAGGTAGATCTGTCGATAGCAAAATTAAGGGTGGTGCAATTCCCAAAGAATTTATTCCTGGTGTTGAAAAAGGAATTGAAACAATTTCAGATGGTGGAATTTTAGCAGGATTTCCAATGATTGACTACAAAGTTACAATTTTAGATGGATTACATCATGATGTTGACTCAAGTGTTCTTGCATTTGAATTAGCAGGTAGAGCTTGCTTTAAAGAAGCATGTACTAGAGGAACTTTAAAATTATTAGAGCCAGTTATGAGAGTTGAAGTTGTCACGCCTGAAGATTATATGGGTGATGTTATTGGTGACCTAAATAGTAGAAGAGGTCAAATTAGCACTCAAGAACAAAGAGGAAATGCAACAGTAATTACTGCCATGGTTCCTTTAGCTAATATGTTTGGATATATAAATAGCTTAAGATCAATGTCTCAAGGTAGAGCTCAGTATTCAATGTTTTTTGATCATTATTCTAAAGTTCCACAAAATGTGCAGGATGAAGTAACTAAGAAAATTGCAGGCTAATTATTATGGAAAAACAAAACATAAGAATAAAATTAAGAGCTTATGACAATAAAATTTTAGATGCCTCAACTGAGGAAATTGTTAATACTGTTAAAAGAACAGGTGCATCAATCAAGGGGCCAATACCTTTACCTACTAAAATAGAAAAATATACAGTTTTAAAGGGCCCACATATTGATAAAAAAAGTAGGGAGCAATTTGAAACTAGAACACACAAAAGACTGATAGATATAATTGAACCTACGCCTCAAACAGTAGAAGCTTTAATGAAATTAGACTTAGCATCAGGTGTTGATGTGGAGATTAAAATATAATTATGACCGAAATTGCTTTAATTGGAAAAAAAATAGGTATGACCAGAGAGTTTTACAAAACTGGAAGATTAGTGCCTGTTACAGTTATTAAAATGGAAAAAGCTAGAGTAATTAACGTCGTAGAAGAAGATAAGCGAGGATATAAAGCAGTCCAATTAGGTTTTGGTAAGATAAAAAACTCAAAACTTACTAAAGCTATGAAGGGATTTTATGCAAAAAAAAATACAGAAGCAAAAAAGAAACTAAAAGAATTTAGAGTAAACGATACATCTGCGTATAAAGAGGGTAATGAATTTGGTTTAGAAATTTTTAATGAGGTAAAATTTGTAGACACTACTTCAAAAACAATTGGTAAAGGATTTGCGGGTGCAATGAAAAGACATAATTTTGGTGGATTAAGAGCAACACACGGAGTATCTGTTTCGCATAGATCTCACGGATCTACAGGTCAAAGACAAGATCCAGGAAAAGTTTTTAAAGGAAAAAAAATGGCTGGTCATATGGGAGACAAATTAAGAACCATGCAAAATATAGAAATTGTTAAAACTGATATAGAAAATGAATTATTATATCTAAAAGGTTCTATACCAGGATCTAAAAATTCAGAAATTTTAATAAAAAAAGCAGTAAAAAATATTAATAAATTAACTATCAATGAAAAAATTGCTGCTGCAGAGGAAGCAAAAAAAACACCAGATAAAAAGAAAAAATAATGAAAATAGATAAATTAAATTTAGATGGAAAAAAAGCTTCGATAGAAGTTTTAGATAAAATTTTTTCTGCAAAGATTAATAAAAGGTTAGTTGACAATGTTTTATTTAAAACAAACGCTAATTACAAAGGTAGACATGCAAAAACTAAACAACAAAATGAAATTGCTGGCTCAACATCTAAAATTTATGCACAAAAAGGAACAGGTAATGCTCGTCACGCAAGTAGAAAAGCTCCGTTATTTGTTGGTGGTGGTGTTGCTCATGGACCAAAAGGTGAGCTTGCTTATAAAAAAAGAAAATTAAACAAGAGTGAAAAGAAATTAAGTATAGCTTCATTAATAACTGAAAAAAACAAACTTAACAATTTGTTAATTTTTAGTGATTTTAGTAATGAAATTAAAAAAACGAAAGAAATGAATTCTATAATTAAAAAATTTGAAATTACGAATTCTTTAATTATTTTAGACAAATTATCTAAAGATAAAATTGAAAAATCGACAAGAAATATTCCTAACGTTAAAGTTACAGATATTAATCACTTTAGTGCTTTTGATATTGTTAAATTTAAAAAAGTTGTTTTTACTGAGAGCTCAGTGAAAGAATTAGAAAAGAGATATTCTTAAAATGGATAAAATACACTTATATGATAAAATTTTAGCTCCAATGGTTACAGAGAAAACAACTAATTTATCTGAACAAAATAAAATTGTTTTTAAAGTACCAAGAGAAGCAAATAAGATAAATCTAAAAAAGAATATTGAAAAAATTTTTAAAGTTAACGTAACAAAAATTAATATTATAAATAAACAAAATAGAAAAAAAGTTACAAGAGGTAAAAAAGTAAAAGTTCAAGGCTATAAAAAAGCAATTATAACATTAAAAAAAGGTCAAAGTATTGATCTAACTACAGGTATATAACAAATGGCATTAAAAACTTTTAAACCTTATACAAAATCAACTAGAGGAACAATTCTTGTAGATAGAAATGGTCTTTGGAAGGGCAAACCATTTAAAACATTGGTAGAACCAAAAAATACGATGAAAGGTCGTAACAATAATGGCCACATTACATCAAGAAACAGAGCTGGTGGACATAAGCAAATGTATAGATGTGTAGACTTTTACAGAAAAAAATTTGATATGCCAGCTACAGTTGAGAGAATAGAATACGATCCAAATAGATCTTGTTACATAATGTTAGTAAAATTTGAAGATGGACAACATTTTTATTATTTAGCTCCACAAAAAATTAAAGTTGGAGATGTAGTGGTAAATGGATCTGAAAAAGAGATTAAGATTGGAAACTGCATGCCTTTAAGAGATATACCTGTAGGTATAAATATTCATAATGTAGAGTTAAAACCAGGTGCTGGTGGCAAGATTGCTAGATCAGCAGGAACCTCAGTTACTATATCTGGTTTAGATGGAAATTATTCATTAATTAAAATGACCTCAGGTGAAGTAAGAAAAATTGACTCAAGATCAATGGCTACTATTGGTGTCTTATCTAATCCTGATCAAAAAAATATTAAGATTGGAAAAGCTGGAAGATCAAGATGGTTAGGCAGAAGGCCACACACAAGAGGTGTTGTTATGAACCCTGTTGACCACCCACATGGAGGTGGTGAAGGTAAAACTGCTGGAGGAAGACACCCAGTATCACCTACTGGTCAGTCTGCAAAAGGATTAAAAACTAGAGATAATAAAAGTACAGATAAATTCATCATTAGAAGAAGAAACAAAAGAAAGGATGCTAAGTAATGTCCAGATCAGTATGGAAAGGTCCTTTTGTAGAGGAGAGCTTAATTAAAAAAGTTGAAAAACAAAAAACAGATCCTAAAAAAATGCCTATTAAAACTTGGTCAAGAAAATCAACAATTATTCCAGAATTTGTTGGAGTTAGTTTCTTAATTTATAATGGAAAAAAATTTATACCAGTTACAATATCTGAAGATATGGTTGGTCATAAACTTGGTGAATTTTCACCTACAAGAACATTTTTTGGTCATACACCAGCTGATAAAAAAGCCAAACCAGCAACTGCAGATAAAAAATAATTATGAGTAAGAAAAAAAAGATAAATAAATTGAGAGAAAACACTGTTAGATCAGTAAATAACAACATTAGATCTAGTGTAAGAAAACTAAACCCAATACTTAAAGGAATTGTTGGTAAAAAAGTTGATGTAGCAATTAGAGATTTATTATTTTCAGAAAAAAGAATTACTAAGGAAATTAGAAAAACTGTTTCATCAGCAGTAGCTAATGCAGAAAACAATAATCAGTATGACATTGATAGCTTGATAATCAAGGAAGCATATTGTGGAAAAAAAATTGTTATGAAAAGATTTAGACCTAGGGCAAAAGGAAGAGCTGCACCAATTTTAAAACCATATTCAACAATTACTATTATTTTATCAGAATCAAAACAAATGGAGAGTCATGGGACAAAAAGTTAATCCGGTAGGTTTTAGACTAGGTGTGAATAGAGGCTGGGACTCTGTTTGGTACGCTAAAAAGAAAGATTTTGGAAATTATCTGATAGAAGATTTTAAAATTAGAAAATACATTAAGAAAAATGTAATTAATTCAGGTGTTTCAAAAGTGATGATAGAAAGAACTTCAAACAAATGTTTTGTAACTATTTACACTTCAAGACCAGGTTTTGTAATTGGTAAAAAAGGGAGTGATATTGATAAAATTAAGAATAACTTATCTAAATTCACAAGTAACGAAGTTACTTTAAATATTAAAGAAGTAAAAAAACCTGAAACCAATGCATATTTAGTTGCTGAAAATATTGCTCAACAGTTAGTTAAAAGAATATCTTATAGAAGAGCAATGAAAAGAGCTATGCAGTCATGTTTAAGACTTGGAGCAAAAGGAATTAAGGTATCAATAAGTGGTAGACTTGGTGGAAATGAAATTGCTAGAACAGAGTGGTTAAGAGATGGGAGTATACCGTCTCATACTTTAAGAGCTGATATAGATTATGCTGAAGCAGAAGCCTTAACAACCTTTGGGATTATTGGTATTAAAGTTTGGATTTATAAAGGTGAAGTATTCGCTAAAGAATTTAGTCAAGAAACTAACAAAGTAATACCAAAAGAGGTCAAAGAATAATTATGTTACAACCAGTTAGGTCAAAATATAGAAAAGCTCACAAAGGTAGAATCCATGGTACTGCTAATCGTGCAGCCAAAATTAATTACGGTTCATTTGCTTTAAAAGCTATGGCTCCTGAAAGAATTATAGGAAAACAAATAGAAGCTGCAAGGGTTGCTTTAACACGACATATGAAAAGACAAGGCCGTGTTTGGACTCGAATTTTTCCAAATATACCGGTTTCTAAAAAGCCTGTTGAAGTTCGAATGGGTAAAGGAAAAGGAGCACCAGAATATTGGGCATGCAGGGTGAAACCTGGAAGAATTTTATTTGAAATTGATGGTGTTTCAGAGGAAATTGCCAAAGAAGCTCTTTATAAGGCATCAGCAAAACTTCCAATTAAAACTAAATTTATAAAAAGATTTGTATAATATGAAAAAACAAGAAATTAAAAAATTATCTAAAGATGAAGCAGTAAAAAATATAGATAAGCTAAAAAAAGATTTGTTTAATTTTAGATTTCAAAAAATTAACTCACAAATTACAAATCCATCAAAAATTGGAGAAACAAAAAAAACTATAGCTAGATTAAAAACTTTATTAAAAGGAAAATTAAATGCCTAAAAAAATATTATCAGGAGTTGTTGTTAGCGATAAACCAAACAAAACTATTACTGTAGCAGTAGAAAGAAAATATTCTCATCCAGTGCTTAAAAAAGTAGTTAAAGTAAGAAAAAAATATAATGCCCACGATGAAAACAATAAGTTTAAAACAGGTGATAAAGTTTCAATTATTGAAAGTAAACCTTTTTCTAAAAATAAAAAATTTGAAGTAATGGATGGTTCAAAATGATACAAGTACAAACTGAATTATTAGTGGCTGATAACACAGGTGCAAAGACTATAGAGTGTATTAAAGTTTTAGGTGGATCTAAACGTAGGTACGCAAGTATTGGCGACACTATTGTTATTGCTGTTAAAGAGGCTATTCCAAAAGGTAAAGTTAAAAAAGGGTCTGTCCATAAAGCTGTAGTTGTAAGAGTAAAAAAGGGTATTCATAGAGAAGATGGCTCAAAAGTAAGATTTGATAATAATGCAGCTGTTTTAGTTGATGATAAAGGAGAGCCTGTTGGAACAAGAATTTTTGGTCCAGTAACAAGAGAATTAAGAAACAGAGGTCAGATGAAGATAGTTTCATTGGCTCCAGAGGTTTTATAGAATGATTAAAAAAGGTTTAAAAGTTAAAGTTTTAACAGGGAAAGATAAAAAAAAAGAAGGTGAAGTCATCGAAATAGATAGACCCAATAATAGAGTAAAAGTTCAAGGAATTAATATTGTGAAAAAACATGTTAAAACAACTAAAGAGAAAAAAGGTGGAATAGTATCAAAGGAGAATTTTATTCATATTTCAAATTTAGCTCTTGTTGATCCAAAGAATAAACCAAAAAAAACTGAGGCTAAAAAATAATGATACCTAGATTGAAAGAACTTTATTACAAAGAAATTCAACCTTCACTTAAAGAAAAATTAGGTTTTAAAAATACTTATATGGGCCCAAAACTCGAAAAAGTAGTTGTAAATATGGGATTAGGACTAGATGGTGCTGATGCTAAGATATTAAAATCTACTGAAGAAGATTTAGGAAAAATTACAGGACAAAAACCAGTAATTACTAAATTTAAAAAATCTGTGGCAAACTTTAAAACAAGAAAAGGTGCCAATGCTGGATTAAAAGTCACATTAAGAGGCAATAAAATGTATGAGTTCGTTGATAGACTAGTTAATATTGCTCTACCAAGAATAAAAGACTTTCGGGGACTATCTCCAAAAGGTTTTGATAAGTTTGGAAATTATACGTTTGGCATTAAAGAACATATAATTTTTCCAGAAGTTAATTTTGACAGAATAGACAAAATCAGAGGTCTTGATATTGTAGTTGTAATTTCAGCTATTAATAAAGAGCATAGTTATGCTCTTTTGGAAAAGTTAAACTTTCCGTTTATAAAAAAAGGAGATAATTAAAAATGGCTAAAGTAAGCGCAGTTAATAAAAACAATAAAAGAATCAAACTTTCAGACAAATTCTTTAAAAAGAGACAAGCTTTAAAAAAAATTATAATGGATAAAAAAATTTCTTTGGAAGATAGATTTAAAGCACAACAAAAATTATCGAATTTACCTAGAAATTCTTCAAAAGTAAGAGTCATGAACAGATGTCAAATTACAGGAAGACCACATGGAGTGTATAGAAAATTAAAAATATCAAGAATAGCTTTAAGAGACTTAGGATTGCATGGATTAATACCTGGCATGACAAAGTCAAGCTGGTAGAAAGGAAAATATGAGTTTAAGTGACCCAATAGGAGATATGATTGCAAGAATTAAAAATGCACAGGTGAGAAATCACAAGAAAGTTGCATTACCGTCATCTAATTTTAAAGTAAAAATAGCTGATATTTTAAAAATGGAAGGTTTTATCAAAGACTATAAAGTTGAAACAGATTCAAACAAACCAGTTTTATCTGTAGATTTAAAATATTACTCAGGAAATCCTGTAATTAGCACATTTGAAAGAGTTTCAAAGCCTGGCAGAAGAATATTTTCAAGTGCTAATAGTTTACCGAAGATTAATGGGGGTCTAGGTATAGCAATCGTATCAACACCCAAAGGCGTCATGACTGATGTTGACGCAAGAAAACAAAAAGTTGGTGGCGAAATAATTTGTAAGGTTTTTTAATGTCAAAAATAGGTAAAATTAATATTGTAATACCAGAAAAAGTTAAAGCTGTATTATCAGGAAACGTTTTAAATATCGAAGGACCATTAGGAAAAAAATCTCTTAATGTTGATCTAGATATGTTCACTCTAGATATTACTGATGGTAAAGAAATTTCTATAAAACCAAAGAAGACTGATCAAAACTCAAAAAGATTATGGGGAATGAATAGAAGTTTAATTAATAATGCTGTAATTGGCTCTAGTTCTGGATATGAAAAAATCCTTGAATTAGTTGGAGTTGGCTATAGAGCTGCATTAAAAGATAAACAACTAAATCTGCAGTTAGGTTACAGTCATGACATTAATTTTGATATTCCAGAAGGTATAAAAATAGTAGTAGAAAAACAAACAACAATTAAAGTAAGTGGTTCTGACAAACAATTAGTAGGGACAGTTGTTTCGAAAATTAAATCTTTTCGAAAACCTGAGCCTTATAAAGGCAAAGGTATAAGAGAGCAAGGTCAATATATTCTGAAAAAAGAAGGAAAGAAAAAATAATGAAATTAAAATCTGTAGAAAGAAAAAAATTTAGGGTAAGAAACAAAGGTAAAAGAGTTTCTTCACCAGACAGACTTAGATTAAGTATTTCAAGGTCTACTAATAATATATCAGCTCAAATAATTGATGATGTTAAAAATATTACACTTCTTTCTTGTTCTTCAATAGAAAAAGACATTAAATCAATGAATAAAGTCAATAAAACAGAAATCTCTAAAATTGTAGCTGAGAAATTAGCAAAAAAAGCTCTAGAAAAAAAAATAACAAAAATCTATTTTGATAGAGGAATTTATAAATATCATGGTAGAGTTAAAGTGTTTGCTGAAACTTTACGTAAAAATGGAATGGAATTTTAATTATGGATTTTAAAGATAAAAAAAACGACGATATATTAGAAAAATTAGTTCACATTAATAGAATTACAAAAGTTGTAAAAGGTGGTCGTAGGTTTGGTTTTTCAGCTCTAGTAGTTGTCGGAAACCAAGCAGGTAAAATTGGAATAGCCCATGCAAAAGCAAAACAGGTTCCAGATGCTATTAAAAAAGCCAATGAAACTGCTAGAAGAAAATTAATTCATATTCCTTTAAGAGAAGGTAGAACAATTCATCATGATATTTATGGTAAGGATGGTGCGGGAAAAATTATTTTAAGAGCAGCTCCAAAAGGTACAGGAATAATTGCTGGTGGACCTGTCAGGGCAGTTTGTGAAGTTTTAGGTATAAAGGATATTGTTGCAAAATCTATGGGCACTTCTAACCCACACAATATGATTAGAGCTACCATGAAAGCTTTATTAAAACAAAATTCACCAAAATATATATCAACAATCAGAAATAAAAAAATTTCTGAAGTAATTGAAAAAAGAGGATAATGACAACACTTAATACAACAAAAAAAGTAACAAAAACAAAAATAAGAGTTGGAAGAGGAATCGGCTCGGGTAAAGGCAAAACCTCTGGTCGAGGTGTAAAAGGTCAGAAATCTAGATCTGGTGTTGCTATAAATGCATTTGAAGGTGGTCAAATGCCTTTGTATAGAAGATTGCCTAAAAGAGGATTTAATTCTTTTGGAAAATTGAATATAGCAATAATGAATTTGGAAAAAATTCAAAAATTTATAGATCAAAAAACTATCAAACCAAACGATATAATTAATACAGACTTGTTAAAAAAATTAAAATTAATTAACAAAAACTCTCAAAAGTTAAAGATACTTGGCACTGGAGAGATTAAAGATAAAATTAGTATTCATGCAGATTTAATATCAAAATCTGCACAAGAAAAATTAGAAAAAGCTGGCGGAACAGTACAGTTAAAAAAATAATCTAAGATATTATGAGTTCATCCTCTCAAACTAATGATCTTAAAAATAGAATTTTCTTTACAATATTTATTTTAGCAGTTTATAGGTTTGGAACTTTTGTTCCACTTCCAGGAATAGATCCAGAGCAATTACAAACAATGATGAGTGGTAATCAAAAAGGGTTGCTTGGAATGTTCAATGTTTTTGCTGGTGGCGCTGTAAGCAGAATGGCAATATTTGCTCTAGGTATTATGCCATATATTTCTTCTTCTATTATTGTCCAATTATTAACTGGTGTATCAGACTATTTTAAAAATTTAAAAGCCCAAGGTGAAATAGGCAGATCAAAGATTACTCAAATTACAAGATATGGAACTGTTTTATTGGCTACGGTCCAGGGATATGGATTGTCAGTTGGTTTAGAATCTTCGCCAGACTTGGTTATTAACCCAGGTATGTTTTTTAAAATAACTACAGTTTCAACAATAGTTGCAGGAACAATGTTTTTGATGTGGTTAGGTGAACAAATAACTCAAAGAGGAATAGGAAATGGTATTTCTTTAATCATTTTTGCTGGAATTGTTGCAGAAATTCCTAGAGCTCTAGTTACAACATTTGAATTAGGAAGAACAGGAGCTGTATCAACAATTATGATTATTGGAATTTTTGTTTTATTAATAGCAACAATATTATTTATTGTATTTATGGAAAGAGCATTAAGAAAAATTCTTATAAATTATCCCAAAAGACAAATGGGAAATAAAATGTATGGTGGTGAGTCTTCTCATTTGCCTTTAAAAATAAATCAAGCTGGTGTTATACCTGCAATTTTTGCCTCAGCTTTATTGCTATTACCTGTAACTTTTTCCAATTTTAGTATTTCAGATAATGATACATTTTTAAATATAAGCTCGTACTTTACTCAAGGACAACCACTTTATATGATGTTATACGCATCAGGAATTATATTTTTTACTTTTTTTTATACTTCAATAACTTTTAATCCTACAGAAACTGCTGATAATCTAAGAAAGTATGGTGGTTTTGTGCCTGGTATTAGACCTGGAGAAAACACAGCCTTATATATAGAAAAAATTGTAACTAAACTTACAACAATCGGTGCGCTTTATTTGACCTTGGTATGTTTAATGCCAGAATTTTTAATTGCTAATTATCCAATTCCATTTTATTTAGGTGGAACATCTATATTAATTGTTGTTGTAGTTGCTATAGACACGGTTACACAAATACAAACTAGATTGATGAGCTCACAATATGAGCAATTAATTAAAAAAACAAAATTCGGTAAATAAAAAGTGAATATAATATTATTTGGTCCTCCAGGAGCAGGTAAGGGGACACAAGCTCAATTTATTGTTAAAAAACATAATTACTTTCAATTATCAACTGGTGACCTATTAAGAAATGAAGTTAGTCAAAAATCTTCTCTTGGAAATGAAATAGAAAATTTAATTTCAAAAGGAAGTTTTGTTTCAGATAATATTGTTGATAAATTGCTTAGACAATCAATTTATAACTTAAAATTTAGAGATCGAATTATTTTTGATGGATATCCACGAAACGTCAAACAAGCTTCAAACTTAGAAATAATTTTAAGTGAATATAATCAGCAAATAGGACATGTAATATTTTTGCATGTTTCAAGAGATGTTATTGAAAAACGTATTATGGGCAGAATGACATGTGAAAAATGTAATATGACTTTAAATGAGTTTTTTAATAAAGAGCAAATTGAACTTCACCCTTGTGGTAAAGAATTTCTTATAAAAAGAAAAGATGATAATTTACAAACAGTTATTACCAGATATGATACTTATATGAAGACAACTAAACCGGTCTTAGATTTTTATTCAAAAAATGATAATTTCACAGAAATTGATGGGACAGCTGAAATTGATGCAATAACCAGCAAAATCAATGATATTCTGGAGGTTTAAGACGTTGACTTTAGAACATCTTATTATATAAAAGGCTAAATTTATTCTCAAAATTATGGCTCGTATAGCAGGTGTAAATATTCCCCAGAACAAACTTGTCCACATTGGATTAACCTATATTTATGGTATTGGTGATAAGTTTTCTTCGCAAATTTGTTCTTCGTTAGAGATCCCTAAGAAAAAAAGAATTAATGAATTAACAGATGATGATATTCTTAAAATTAGAGAATACATTGATGCAAATTTTAAAGTAGAGGGTGATTTAAGAAGAGATTATTCTTTAACTATAAAAAGATTAATTGATTTAGCCTGTTACAGAGGATCGAGACATAGAAAAAAGCTTCCAGTAAGAGGACAAAGAACTAGATGTAACGCAAGAACAAGAAAAGGTAAAGCAATTGCAATTGCAGGAAAAAAATTAACTCCACTTAAAAAATAATTTATGGCTAAAGTAGATAAAGTTGAAAATAAAGATACAGTTGTTGAAAAAAAAGTAGATAAGAAATCTAAAAAAAGTTCATATTCAAAGAAAAAAAAGATTAAAAGAAATATTTTGAATGGTATTGCATATGTGCAGTCAACATTTAATAATACAATAATTTCAATAGCTGATACTAATGGCAATGTTATTTCGTGGGCTTCCTCGGGACAAAAAGGTTTTAAAGGTTCAAGAAAATCTACACCTTATGCTGCTCAAATTGCAGCTGACTCAGCTGCCTCAAAAGCCTTAGAGTTTGGAATGAAAACTTTGTCTGTTGAAGTAAAAGGCCCTGGTTCTGGAAGAGAAACAGCTTTGAGAGCTTTACAAGCAAGAGGGTTTAAAATTCTTACAATAAAAGATACCACACCAATGCCACATAATGGCGTAAGAGCACCTAAAAAAAGGAGAGTGTAAATGGAAAGTTTAAATGTTAATACTAAAAATTGGAAAGCATTAATTAAGCCCACCCAATTAGATGTTAAAATTAGTGATGATAAATCACACGCAAAAATAATAGCTGAACCTTTGGAAAAAGGTTATGGTTTAACATTGGGTAATTCTTTAAGAAGAATTTTACTTTCATCTATAAGAGGTACAGCTGTAACTTCAATACAAATTGATGGTGTCTTACATGAATTTACATCAATAAAAGGTGTAAGAGAAGATGTTACAGATATTGTTTTAAACGTTAAATCATTAGCTTTAAAAAGTTTATCTGACACTCCTAAAAAACTAATTTTAGATGCTAAAGGTCCAGGTGAAATTAAAGCTTCAGATATAACTTCTGTTGCTGATATTGAAATTTTAAACCCAGATTTAGTTATTTGTAATTTGGATGAAAAAACTCATTTTCATATGGAAATGAATGTTGGTACTGGCAAAGGTTACGTTCCAGCGGTTATGAATAAACCGGAGGAACCACCATTAGGATTAATTGCCATAGACTCTCTTTACAGTCCTGTCAAAAAAGTTTCATATTCTATTAGTACTGCTAGAGAAGGAAAGGCCTTGGATTATGATAAACTTACTATGGAAGTCGAAACAAACGGATCAATATCTGCTGAAGATGCTGTAGCTTACTCAGCTAGAATTTTTCAAGATCAGTTGAATATGTTTGTAAATTTTGATGAACCAGTTGAGGCTCCAGTAAAAGAAGTATCTTCTGAACCAGAATTTAATAAAAATTTATTAAGAAAAGTAGACGAATTAGAGCTTTCAGTACGATCAATGAATTGTCTTAAAAATGATAATATTATTTATATAGGAGATCTTGTACAAAAATCTGAAGGTGAAATGCTTCGAACTCCTAATTTTGGTAGAAAATCACTTAATGAGATTAAAGAAGTTTTAACTGGAATGTCACTATATTTAGGTATGGAAATACCTAATTGGCCACCAGATAATATTGCAGAAATGTCTAAAAAATTAGAGGAACAAATCTAATGAGACATGGAATGGCTAATAAGAAGTTAAATAGAACTTCTGAGCATAGAAAAGCATTATTAAAGAATATGTTAAATTCATTAATAAAATATGAGCAAATAACTACTACTCTACCAAAAGCAAAATTCTTAAAACCCCAAGCCGATAAGATTATTACTCTTGGAAAAAAAGAAACACTACAAACTACTAAGATGTTGATGACAAAACTACAAGATATTAGTTCAGCGAATAAAGTTAAGAAAACTTTGTCCAAAAGATATGAAAAGAGAAGTGGTGGATATACTAGAATTATTAAAGCAGGTTTTAGATATGGCGATAATGCGCCAATGGCTGTAATAGAATTTGTAGATAGAGATGTTGAGGCAAAAAGAGTTGATAGAAAGAAAAAAGATCCAATTAAAGATAAAAACGAAGAAAAAAAAATAGCTACTGCTTAATTTTTTATATAAAATTAAATCATCATGAAAAAGTCATTTAGCGTTGTTTCAACGTCTAACGATATGCGTATTGATAGATGGATAAGAAATAATTTAGGTAATTTTCCACAGGGATTAATTGAAAAAAGTTTAAAAAATGGAAAAGTAAAACTCAACAAAAAAAAAATAAAGAGCTCGTGTAAAGTGAAAACAGGAGACACAATTGATCTATTTAATTTTGAATTTACAGAAACGATTGTTCAAAAAACTATTAAATTTGTACCTTCTGATGAAATAATTAAAGAAAATGAGGATTTAATTATTGATAATAATGATGATTTTATAGTATTGAATAAAAGTTCAGGAATTTCAGTTCAAGGTGGAACTAAATCAAAGAAGAATTTAGTAGATATTTTTGCAAAAAGTGAAATTTTCCAAAATACAAAACCTTTTTCAGTCCATAGACTCGATAAAGATACATCAGGAGTTTTTATTATGGCAAAACATCGAGAATCTGCTCAATTATTAACTTCGTTATTTAGATTAAGAAAAGTTCACAAAACTTATTTGGCAATATGTCATGGAGAGTTACAAAAAGATTCTGGCGAATGGAGTGATGATTTAATTAGGTACGATAATGATAAAGAAATAGTTGAAAAAGCCAAAACTCTTTACAAAGTACTAGATAAAAACTCTATATGTAGTCTTGTCGAAATGAAACCAATAACTGGTAGAAAGCATCAATTAAGAAAACAACTTTTCGCAGTTGGTTGCCCAATCTATGGTGATAAAAAATATAAATTTAGCAATACTGACAAAGCCATAAATAAAAATTTAATGCTTCATTCATATCAGATTAAATTTATGATTAATGATAAAAAATATACTTACACAGCTTTATTACCAGATCATTTTAAAAAACTTTTGAAAACCAAAAGACTTAAACTCCCAAATTCTTAGAAAATTTATCAACAATGATTTTACCTAAGTTTTTATAGTTTTGGTTATTAATCTCTTTAAGATTTATGACACCTTTATCTAAAATTCCACAAGGAATAATATTTTTATATTTTGAAAGATCATTATCAATGTTAATAGCAAAACCGTGATAGGCAACCCATTTACTTACGCGAACACCTATTGCTGCAACTTTATAGATATTATTGTTATGATTTGTCCAAATTCCAATATTTTTTGGATCACTAAATGAATTGATATTAAAGTCTGTTAAGGTTTCAATAATTGTTTTTTCTATTAAAGTTATAAATTTTCTAATATCTTTTTTTCTTTTTTTTAAATCAATAACAAAATAACAAATTAATTGGCCAGGACCATGATATGTTATCTTTCCACCTCTATTAGTTTTAATTATTTTTATATCTTTATTTATAATTTCATTTTCTTTATAGGTTGTTCCAGCTGTATAAACCTCTTCATGTTCTAAAATCCAAATCAAATCATTTGCATTATTAGAGTTAATATCAGCCAATCTTGCCTCTAGAAAATTTATAGCTTCATTAAATTTTACAGGTTTTACTGACTTTTTAATCTCTATTTTCATTAATAAATTGTATTATTTTTATTATGCATTAATAGTGCAAAATTAGTTTATAGGTAAATTTATGTCTTTAATAAAAAAAATAAAAGATAAAAAAGTTAATTTTGAGTTTAATAAAGAGTATATAAGAGTTGTTACAAGTAAAATTGCTAATAACGATGCTCAATTTATTACAAATTCATTTAAAGAAATGCATCCTGCTGATGCAGCGGATATTATTGAGCATTTAGGACAAAATGATAGAGAAAGTTTAATAAAGCTCAATAACTTTAATATTGATCCTGAAGTTTTTATTGAGCTTAACGAGTCCATCCAATCTGAAATTATAACTTATCTTTCTTCAGATTCTATAGTTACTATATTAAAAAACCTTGAGTCAGATGATGCAATAGCAATATTAGAAAATGTTAATGAAAAAGATAAAAATACTATTTTAAGCTCATTACCTCCTAAAGATCGTTTTGCTTTACTTGAAAGTTTGAGTTACCCAGAAGACACAGCAGCAAGAATAATGCAAAGAGAATTTACAGCAACACCAAGCAATTGGTCTGTAGGTCAAACAATTGATTATTTAAGAGAAAATAAAGATTTACCTGAAGAGTTTCTTGAAATTTTCATTGTAGATGAAGAATTTAAACCAATTGGTACAGTTCCTTCATCTAAAGTTTTAACAACGTCCAGAGAGTCAAAAATGCTTTCAATTATGTCAGAGTCACAACTATTAATTCCTGTAGATATGGATAAAGAAGAAGTAGGTAACTTATTTGAAAATTATAATTTGAATTCTGCTGCAGTAGTCGACAAAACAAATAAACTTGTTGGGATGATTATGTATGATGATGTTTTAACAGTTTTAAAAGAAGAAGCGGAAGAAGATGCTCTAAGATTAGCAGGTGTTGGAGATGAAGTTATTACCGATGGTGTATTTAAAAAAACAAAAAGAAGATTCAATTGGCTTCTTTTAAATCTCTTTACAGCATTTATTGCTACTTGGGTAATAAGTTTGTTTGGTGCAACAATAGAGCAAATGGTTGTACTTGCTTTTTTAATGCCAATAGTTGCATCTATGGGTGGAAATGCTGGCATGCAAACTTTAGCTGTAACTGTACGAACATTAGCAACAAATGATCTGACTAAAAATAATTTTAGCCAAAATATTTTTAAAGAATTTAATATTGGAATTCTGAATGGAATAATTTTTGCAATAATAAGCGCATTTATAGTTCAAATCTGGTTCGATGATACCTTGCTATCCTTGATTATATCAATATCAATGATTCTTACCATGATTGTTGCTGGATTGTTTGGAATCTTAGTACCAATCACATTAAAAAAAGTAAATATAGACCCAGCTATCGCTTCAAGTGTTTTTGTTACAACCATAACTGATGTTATAGGATTTGTGTCATTTCTTGGAGTTAGTGCTTACTTTCTTTGATTAAGAATTAAAAATTGTCTATTAATCTTACATGGTTAAGGTAATAAGCAATAAAAATTTTATATTTTTTATTTATAATATTAGAATTTAAATCAATTGTATTTCTTGCCTCCAAATATTCAATTTTAATATTAAATTTTTTAATTAAATCTTTCTTCTTTTTTATAATTAGATGAGCAACATTTTTTCTATTTTTATTAATTGTCTTTTTTAGTCTAATTAAAATATTTGCTATAAGAGCGGCTTTATTAAGATCTTTAGGATGAAGCAAATAATTTCTTGTTGATAAAGCAACTTTTTTTTTATTTCTAATAGTTTTACAGCAATGAATATTAGTATTATATTTTTTTTCTATATAATCTTTAACTAAAAAAAATTGCTGAAAATCCTTTTCACCCATAAATATTATTTTTGGTGATATTAAATTAACTAGTCGATCCATTACATTTAAAACTCCTTCAAAATGACCTTTTCTGTGCTTTGCACAAAGTATTTTCTGAGTTTTTTTAAATTTAAATTCTATTAGTTTTTTTTTACCAAAAATTAAATTAACAGATGGTATAAAAATAAAATCCACTTTTAATTTTTTTAAAAGAATTAAATCATTTTTCAAATTTCTAGGATAAGATCTAAAATCATCCTTATTATTAAATTGTTTTGGGTTAATAAAAATAGAAACCAAAGTTTTGTTACTTTTTTTCTTTGAAATCTTTATTAAAGACTCATGACCCTTATGAAGACCTCCCATAGTAGGAACAAATCCTAATCTTTGCTCATCTTTAATTGCCTTATTTAGATCAGTAATTTGTCTTATTAATTTCATTTGTAATAATATTATTAATAAGTAAAACATTTATATGATTAAACAAGCAATAATTCCATTAGCTGGACTTGGTACAAGACTACTTCCACTCACAAGTGTTTTTGCAAAAGAACTTTTACCTATTAATGGTAAACCTGGAATTGAATATATCCTTGATGAATGTATAGAGGCTGGAGTTAAAGAAATTATTTTGATTATTTCTAAAAAAAAAATTATGATAAAAAATTATTTTTATAATGACAAATTTTACAAAAAAATAATTAAGCGCAAAAGAGATCCTCGTATTATATTAGAATACAAAAAAATTCTCAAATATAGAAAGATGATTAAATTTGTTTATCAAGATAAGCCACTCGGAACTGGCGATGCTGTACTTAAAACCAGAAAATTGATAAAAAATAAATTTTTTTTAATGTTGTTACCGGATGATTTAATTATAAAAAACAATTGTTCTAAATCTATGATTAGTATTTATAAAAAATATAAATCCCCTGTTATGGCTAGTATGAAAGTAAAAAAAAAAACAGTTCAAAGATGGGGAATTTATAATATTAAAAAAAAAATTGATAAAAATAATTTTATAATAAAAAATGTTGTAGAAAAACCTAGCATAAAAAAAGCACCTTCTAATAACGCTATAATTGGACGTTATATTTTACCTTTTACAATCTTTGAAGAATTAAATAAATTAACTCCCGGTAAAGGTGGTGAAATTCACATTACAGATGCTATACAATCATTACTAAATCATAATGATAAATTTATTGGACATAAATTTTCTGGTAAATATTTAGATTGTGGAACAATGAATGGTTATATTAATTCGTCTTTGGAGATTGCTAAATCATGAAATTATGTATGATTGGAACAGGTTATGTGGGCCTAGTAAGTGGCGTTTGTTTTTCTGACCTCGGTAATGATGTTATTTGTGTTGATAAGGATGAAAAAAAAATAGAAAATTTAAAGAAAGGTATAATTCCTATTTACGAGCCAGGTTTAGAAGAATTAGTTATAAAAAATTATAAAAATAAAAGGTTAAAATTTTCAACAAATCTCAAAGAATCAATACACAAATCTGATATAATATTTATTTGTGTTGGAACACCAACAAAAAAAAATAATAATGGAGCTGATTTAAGTCAAATCTACAAAGTAGCTAAAGAAATACGATCCTCAATTTCAAAATTTAAAATTATTATTACCAAATCTACAGTACCAGTTACAACAGGTGATGAAATAGAAACAATAATTGCTAAAAAAATATCTAAAAAAAAATTTTCTGTAATTTCAAATCCAGAATTTTTACGAGAAGGTGAAGCAATAAGAGACTTTATATTTCCTGATAGAGTAGTTGTTGGTACAAATGATAAAAGATCTAACAAGGTTTTAAAAAACCTTTATTCACCATTAATTTCAAAGGGTGCTAAATATATAAATATATCAAGAAGAGCTGCTGAATTAATTAAGTATGCCTCTAATGCTTTTTTAGCTACAAAAATAACATTTATTAATGAAATTGCTAATTTATGTGAAAAAATTAGTGTCAATGTTGAAGACATATCTATAGGCATGGGTCTTGATAAAAGAATAGGTAGTAGATTTTTAAGAGCTGGTCCTGCTTATGGTGGCTCTTGTTTTCCTAAAGATACTAAAGCCATCACAAATACTGCTGATAAATTTAAATCAGATTTATCTGTCATTAAAAGTGTGATTAAATCAAATGAAAAAAGATCCACACTATTACTACAAAGAGTTTTTAATTTATTAAATAAAAAAGTTAAAAACAAAAAAATTTGTTTTTTGGGAGTAACTTTCAAAGCAAACACAGATGATATGAGAGACTCCTCTAGTTTATCAATGATTCCATCTTTAGTTAAAAAAGGTGCTAAGGTTAATTATTATGATCCAACTGGTGAAAAAAAGGAATTTAAAAAACTCAAGAATGTTAAGTTTTCACATGATATTAAATCAGCAATAAAAGAATCTGATCTAATTATTATTCATACTGAATGGAATGATTTTAAATCAATCAATTTTAAAAAATATGTAAGAAATAAGAAATTTATTTTATTTGATATGAGAGGTATTTATTCATCAAACAAAATGGGTGAACAAAAAATTAAATACTTTTGTATTGGAAACTAATTTAATTCAAAAATAGCATCTACTTCTACCGAAACACCAAGTGGCAAACTGCTTGTACTTACCGCAGCACGAGTATGCATTCCAGCATCCCCAAAAATTGAAGCTATTAAGTCTGAAGCACCATTAATTACTTTTGGTTGTTCAATAAAATCTTCCGTAGAATTAACAAAGCCAGTAAGTTTTACGCAGGATTTAACTTTTGACAAATCATCACCACATGCTTTTTTAACCTGTGATACTATGCTTAATCCACATCTTCTGGCAGCATCATAACCTTCTTCTGTTTTCAATTCTCTGCCTAATTTCCCTTTAATAAGTTCACCATTAGCCGATATTGAAATTTGGCCTGATATAAAAAGCATATTACCACAAATTTTTGAAGCAATGTAAGATCCCACAGGGGATTTTGCATCTGGCAATACAATTTTTAATTCAGTAATTTTTTTTTCAAAATTCATTGATGAATAAATTATTTATTATTGATCACCTTGTTCCCTAAATTTCTTGTGTTTTTTTAATTTTAAAGTACTTCCTATTTTTTTAAAAAAACCTGTAGATTTTTCTGCAATTCCACTTGAGGAAGTTGAAGAAGATGAACTTGAATTTTCAACTGTATTACTTGCCTCTAAATTTTGTGCAAGACATATGCTTCTGTCAATTTTATGCTTAAACACTGAGCAATCTTTTTGAGCTGAGTTCACATTAGTTATAAAAAACATTAGTACTGTACTTGTTAATATCACTTTAATTTTTTTAATCATTTTTTTATTCCTTTTTTTTTTTAGATTTCTTTGTTTTATCGTATTCTTTTCTTTTCTCAATCAAAATTAATGCCTCTTCCATATTAATTTCTAAAGGGTCTTTTTCCTCTGGTATAGTTGCATTTAGCGATTTATATTTTATATAAGGTCCGTATTGACCCTTCATAATACGAACAGGCTTTTTATCCTCAGGGTGTTCACCCAAGTCTTTTATGATAGATGACGACATTCTTCCTGGTTTTGCTTCAGCTATAAGAGTTATAGCTCTATTCAATCCAATTGAAAAAATTTCTTCTACATTTTCAATTCTGGCTGATTTATTTTCACATTTTAGATATGGACCAAATCTACCTGAGTTTAATAAGATTTCTTTTTGGTTTTCTGGATTAATACCTAAGCTTTTTGGGAGTGAACAAAGAAATTTTGCTCTATCTAGATCAACACTTTCTAGTGTTATACCTTTTGGTATAGAAACATTTTTAAAATTATTTTCTTCTTTATCTTTTTTTTTCTTTTTACTTTTATTTTTTTTCTTTTTAATTTCAATAGTTTCTTCTTTTACTTCTTCATTTTTTTCATATTGAATATAAGGACCAAATCTACCATTTTTAAGATACATATCATTTCCATTTTCATGCTTTCCAATAAATTTTGGTTCAGCTAATTGTGATTGTGCTGCTGCTTTTGCTTTTGATAGAGGTCTTGTAAACTTACATTCTGGATAATTTGAACACCCGATAAAAGCCCCACCTCTAAAACTGTTTTTTAAACTTAATGATCCTGTATCACATAATTGGCATTTTCTATCAACTTTACCATCTTTTCCTCTTTCAAAAATTAAACTACCCAAACTGTCATTCAATAGGTCTAAAACTTCTCTTGTTCTTTTTTCTTTAACTTCAGATACATTTTGATTAAAATCTTTCCAAAACATTTCTAAAACTTTTATCCAACCTTCTTTACCAGTTGTTATTTCATCTAGTTGATTTTCAAGGCTGGCAGTAAAATTGTAGTCAACATATTTGGAGAATAGTTTTTCAAGAAATGCTGATATTAATTTACCTCTATCAGTAGGATGAAATCTTTTATTTATACTCTCAGCGTAACCTCTTGTTGATATTACAGATATTATACTGGCATAAGTAGAAGGTCTTCCAATACCTAATTCCTCTAATTTTTTAACTAAACTTGCTTCAGAATACCTTGGTGGTGGTTGAGTAAAATGTTGTTCATCCATAAGGGCTTCAATATTTACTGGTCCTTTGGACATCTCAGGAAGAATTTCATCATCATCTTTTTTATTATCCTTCATTACTTTTAAAAATCCGTCAAATTTAATAACTGATCCACTAGTTTTACATATTGATTCATTATTTTCTGAAGATAAAGTAATTGTGTTTCTATCAAATTTTGCAGATTCCATTTGTGATGATAAAGCTCTACTCCAGATTAATTCATATAGCTTATGTTGATCTGGGCTTAAATATTTTTTAACATTATTCGGTGATCTATTTATATCTGTTGGTCTAATAGCCTCATGAGCTTCTTGTGCATTTTTTGCTTTTTTTCCAGTATAATTTAATGGTTTTGCAGGTAGATATTCATCACCAAATTCATTTTTAATATATAATCTAAATGAGTCTATAGCGTCAGATGATAAATTTGTACCATCAGTCCTCATATAAGTAATTAGTCCTATAGTTTCTCCATCTATTTCTATTCCTTGATATAATTTTTGGGCAATTTGCATTGTTCTGGAGGCTCCAAATCCTAATCTACCTGATGCAGATTGTTGTAGTGTAGATGTAGTAAAAGGTCCAGACGGATTCCTATTAACAATTTTACTAGATATGTCACTAATTTCGAACTTTTTAGATTTAACACTTTGTATAGCTTTAAGGATTTCTTCCTTATTTTTAAAAGAAAATTTTTCAATTTTTGTTCCATTAAGTTGAACAATACTTGCTAAAATTTCTTTATTCTCTTTGTCATTAAATTTTATACTTAATGTCCAAAATTCCTGTGGATCAAATAATTCAATTTCATGTTCTCTTTCAGTAATTAGTTTTAGGGCGACCGACTGTACACGGCCTGCTGATTTTGATCCTGGTAATTTAGTCCATAAAATAGGGGAAATATTAAATCCAACTAAATAATCCAAAGCTCTTCTAGCCATATAAGCATCAACTAGTAATTGTTCTATTTGTCTGGGGTTTTCAATCCCATGTATTACAGCTTTTTTAGTTATTTCATTAAAAACAACTCTTTCCACATGTTTGTCTTTAATTAACTTCTTTTCGTTTAAATATTCTTTTACATGCCAAGCTATTGCTTCACCTTCACGATCAGGGTCTGTAGCAAGTATAATTTTAGAAGAATCCTTAGCCGCATCAGTGATTTCTTTTAAATATTTTTTTGAAAAACTGTCCACTTCCCATTCCATTCTAAAGTTATTTTCTGGATCAACGGATCCATTTTTAGAAGGTAAGTCTCTAATATGACCATAGCTAGCTAAAACAATATAATTTTCACCTAGATATTTGTTAATTGTTTTTGCTTTAGCTGGACTTTCTACGATAACAAGATTCATTATGAAGACAAACTACTAAATAGTTTTTGATAGTCAAATTAATAAATTTTTGTCTTACTTTCTTCTTTATTTTTCAAGCGTTTAACGTTTTCTCTATGAGTAAAGAAAATTAATACAAACATTATTCCAAAAAATATAGAATTAAAACTTTCAAAAATAATCAAGTAAAAAGGTATTAATAAGCTAGCTATAATAGAAGACAAAGAAGAATATTTAGAAATAAAAAAAACAACTAACCAGCTTACAATGAAAACAAATCCATAAGCTATATTTATTGCAAATAATATTCCCAAATATGTTGCAACACCTTTTCCACCTTTAAACTTTAGCCAGATAGGGAATACATGGCCTAAAAAAACACTTAATGAAGTAATAAAAATATAGTCTGGAAAATTGAACTTAATATAAATAACTGGAATTATTGCTTTTAAAATATCTAAAATTAATGTCATGTAACCGATTAATTTATTACCAGTTCTTAGTGCATTTGTTGCACCAATATTACCTGAGCCAATTTTTCTAATATCTTTTTTTAAAAAAAATTTTGTAAGCAAGAAACCAAATGGAATTGATCCTATTAAGTAGGATCCTAAAATAAATATTAAATATTCCATTATTATAATCTAAATAATTCCTCACCTTTTACAAATGTATTTATAACTTTACCTTGTAATTTTTTATTCTCTATAGAAGTATTTTTGGATTTAGAGATAAGTTTTTCTTTTTTTACAATCCATGGTTTTTCTAGATCCACAATACAAAAATCTGCATCACTACCAATTGAAAGGTTTCCTTTATTTAATTTTAAAATTTTTGCTGGGTTTGATGTCAAAGCTCTAATAATTGTTTCTAATTTAAGCGATCCATTATGAAATAATTCTAGACTTAAAGATAATAAAGTCTCTATTCCTGATGCACCAGTTGCAGCTTGAGCAAAAGTTAATCTTTTTTGTTCCTCATCCTCAGGTTTATGGTCTGAAACTATGACATCAATACTTTGATCCTTAAGACCTTCAACGAGAGCCACTCTATCCTCTTCTTTTCTAAGTGGAGGTGACAATTTTAAAAATGTCCTAAAATCACCAATATCATTTTCGTTTAAAGATAAATTATTAATAGATACACCAGTGGTAAATTTAACTTTTTCTTTTCTTTCTTTTATTATTTCAACTGATTTTCCAGATGATATCTGAGATATATGATATCTACATTTTATATGCTCAAGTAAGGTTAGATCTCTTTCAATAATTATTCTTTCTGCTATATCTGGAATTCCTGACAATCCAAGTTTTGTTGCAATTATACCAGTATTAATCATCCCATCTTTTGATAAATTGTAATCTTCAGCATGCTGCATAATAAGAGTGCCTAAATCTTTAGCAGAATTCATTATTCTAGACATTAATTGAGTATTTTGAATTGTTTTAGTTCCATCTGTAAAAGCAATTATTCCTTTTTTTTGAAGAAGACCAAATTCAGTCATATTAGTCCCCTCAATATTTTTAGTTAACGAAGCACTTGGAAAAACATTTATTTTAGATTTATCTCTCCCACGTCTTTTTAAAAAATCAACAATTGAAACATTATCTATAACTGGGTCAGTGTTTGGCATTGTCACTACTGAAGTAACGCCTCCAGCAAGCGCAGCATTACTCAAAGTTCTGAAATTTTCTTTATATTCATAACCAGGTTCACCTGCAAAAACTCTCATATCAACCAAACCAGGGAAAATATATTTACCCTTAAGGTCAATAATTTTTTCTCTAGAGGATAAATTATTTGTATTAACTTTTTTACCTATTGCTTCAATTTCACCTTTTTCACTAATAATTAGACCTCCATTTTCATTAAGAGAGTTATGCGGATCAATTATATTTGCATTTATAAAATATTGTTTTTTCATTTATTCACAAAATATTTTTAAACAAGCCATTCTAACAGCCACACCTAGTTCAACTTGTTCTTTAATTACACTTCTATTAATATCATCAGCTAACTTAGTATCAATTTCAATACCTCTATTCATAGGACCTGGATGCATTATTAATGCATCTTCTTTTGCATGTTCTAATTTATCAGGAGTTAAACCGTAATATTCATAATACTCTCTATTAGAAGATAAAAATGAACTAGTCATTCTTTCATTTTGCAATCTTAACATCATAACTATATCACATCCTTTTAATCCTTTTTTCATATCAGTAAATTTATTAACACCAAATTTTTCAATTTCTTTTGGCATTAAATTAGAGGGAGCTATAATATTTACTTCTGCACCAAGCATATTGAGTAGATAAATATTTGATCTAGCTACACGTGAATGAGCAATATCCCCACAGATGGCTATTCTTAAACCTTCAATCTTTTCTTTCCTGTTAATTATTGTTAGTGCATCTAACAGTGCTTGGGTAGGGTGTTCACGACTACCATCACCTGCATTTAATACTGCGCAATTGACCTTTTGTGATAAGAGATTACAAGCCCCAGAATCTTGGTGTCGAATAACTATTATATCTGGATGCATAGCATTTAATGTCATTGCTGTATCAATAAGTGTTTCACCTTTTTTAATAGCTGAATTTGACATATTCATTGACATAACATCAGCACCTAATCTTTTTCCTGCTAATTCAAAAGAACTTTGAGTTCTAGTGGAAGGTTCAAAGAATAGATTAATTTGAGTTTTACCATTCAATACGTCAATTTTTTTATGTTTGCTTTTATTAAGTTTTATAAAAGACTTAGCTTCATTTAAGATAAAGTTAACATCAGAAATTGATAAATCTTGAATACCTAAAAGGTGTCTTTGAGAAATTTTAACAGCTTTATTTGTTTTAATTGCCATTAAAATTAACTCTATAACTATTAATAGCTAGTAAGGCAAGTATTAATTATTTAAATAATCTATTGCACCCTGTAAAATGAAAGCAGCAGCATTTTGATCAATAGTTTTTACTCTTTTAGATACATTTATATCTAATTGACTAGATAAATTAAAAGCCCCAACTGTTGATAGCCTTTCATCCCATAAAATTACAGGAACATTTATTGATTTAGAAATATTTAGGGCTACATCATTTACAGATTGAGCTGATCTACCCATAGAACCATCCATATTTATTGGGTTTCCGATAATTAATCCTTCTATGTAGTGCTCTTTAATTATCATTTTCAATTCCTCAATTAATGCATTTGTACTTGTTTTGTTTATAGTTTTGAGAGGTGTTGCTATTGATTGCTTTTCATCACAAATTGACACGCCGATTCTTTTTGAGCCTAAATCTAAGCCAACAAACCTTACTTTATTTGAGTGTTTTTTTTTAAATTCTTCAATCGTGATCATATTGTATATTTTATACTTAAGTGATAGTTTCCGTCATATTTAATTACCACATGACAATTGATCTTAAAACAATAAAACATATATCTAAATTATCAAGAATTTCTGTTGATGATGAAAAAGCTAAAAAATTAGTTGAAGATTTGAGCTCAATATTTGATTTTATTGAAAAACTGAACGAACTTGAAACAAGCAAAGTTGAACCCTTAACATCAGTAGCTGAAACAACGCTAAAATTTAGGGCTGATGAAGTTAAAAGTAAAGATCTTAGAAATAAAATATTAAAAAACTCTCCTGAAGAAAATGAGGATTTTTTTGTTGTTCCAAAGGTAGTAGAATAATGAGTGATATAACCTCGCAAACGTTAACAGAATTAGTTAAGAATATTAAAGATAAGAATATCTCTTCTGTAGAGACAACAAAAGCTTTCATTGAAAGAGGAGAAAAATCTAAAGATTTAAATACATATATAACAGAAGACTTTTCTAACTCCCTTGAGAAGGCAAAAAATTTTGATCAAAACCCTAATTTTGATTTAAAGCTACCAGGTGTGCCAATGGCTGTAAAAGATTTATTTTGTACAAATGGTGTTAAAACTACTGCTGGTAGTAGAATTTTAAATAATTTTATTCCCCCATACGAGTCTACAGTCACTCAAAATATTTGGAATGAGGGTGCAATCCTACTAGGTAAATTAAATTGTGATGAATTTGCTATGGGATCATCTAATGAAACAAGTTTTTATGGCAATGTTCAAAGTCCAATAGATAAAGATTTAGTGCCTGGAGGATCTTCTGGTGGATCAGCATCTGCACTAGCTGCAAACTTAACTCCTATTACAATAGGAACCGACACTGGTGGATCAATTAGACAACCAGCTTCTTTTACAGGCACAGTAGGTTTAAAACCAACGTACGGAAGTTGTTCAAGGTATGGAATTGTTGCTTTTGCATCTTCACTAGATCAGGCAGGACCAATGTCAAAAAATGTTGAAGATTGTGCATTGTTACAAGAGATAATCAGTTCTTATGATGAAAAAGATTCAACCTCTATAAATTTTAAAAGAAATGTATATAGCAAAGAATTAACAAATAATATTAAAGGTAAGAAAATTGGAATCCCAAAGGAATATAGAGTTGATGGAATGCCGAAAGAGATTGAAGATTTATGGACTAAAGGAATTGATTATGTAAAAGATTGTGGTGCAGAAGTTGTTGAAATCTCATTGCCACATACAAATTATGCTTTGCCAGCTTATTATATAGTTGCTCCTGCAGAAGCTTCTTCTAATTTAGCAAGATATGATGGTGTAAAGTATGGCTATAGATCTAAAGGCGAAAACTTAATCGATATGTACGAAAAAACTAGATCTGAAGGTTTCGGAGCTGAAGTTCAAAGAAGAATAATGATTGGAACATATGTTTTATCATCCGGTTATTATGATGCCTATTATCTTAAGGCTCAAAAAGTTAGAAAATTAATTAAAAATGATTTTGATGAAGCTTATAGAAAAATAGATGCTATCTTAACCCCATCAACACCAAGCGCTGCATTTAAAATTGGTGAAAAAACCAACGATCCAGTTTCAATGTATTTGAATGATATATTTACGGTTCCAGTTAATTTAGCTGGATTACCAGCAATTTCTATTCCTGCAGGAGTTGATGCTAAGGGTTATCCATTAGGATTACAAATTATTGGTAAAGCTTTTGATGAACAAAATATTTTAAACATTGCTTATGCAATGGAGGAAAAAATTCAGTTTAAAAATAAAATTACTGACTGGTGGATTAAATAGATGATCAAAGAGAATTCTGAATATCTAATTGAAAGGCGAGATAATGTTTATGAAGTGGTAATTGGACTTGAAGTTCATGCACAAGTTACATCAAATTCAAAATTATTTTCATCTTCATCAACAACTTTTGGTGCCGAACCTAATACACAAGTAAGTTTAGTTGATGCAGCATTTCCTGGAATGCTTCCAGTTATTAATGAGTATTGTGTAAAACAAGCAATTAAAACTGGTATAGGCTTAAGAGCTCAAATTAACAAAAGATCAGTTTTTGATAGAAAAAACTATTTTTATGCAGATCTTCCACAAGGTTATCAGATTTCACAATTTAAATATCCAATAGTAGGAGAGGGGATTGTTGTTCTTGATATGCCACATGGCCAAAAAGAAGTTGGTATAGAAAGATTGCACCTAGAACAAGATGCTGGAAAAAGTATTCATGATATTGATCCACAAAATACATTTGTAGATTTAAATAGATCTGGTGTAGCGTTAATGGAAATTGTTAGTAAACCAGACATGAGAACTCCAGATGAAGTTAGTGCTTATGTTAAAAAATTAAGATCTATTATGAGATATCTTGATACATGTGATGGCAATATGCAGGAAGGCTCTTTACGAGCTGATGTTAATATTTCTGTTAGAATTAAAGGTTCTGATAAACTTGGAACTCGTTGTGAGATTAAAAATGTTAACTCAATTAAATTTATGCAAATGGCTATTGATTATGAAGCTAATAGACAAGTTGATTTAATCGAAGAGGGTAAAACAATTGATCAAGAAACAAGATTATTTGATACTAAAAAAAATGAAACAAGGTCAATGAGATCTAAAGAAGATGCTCATGATTATAGGTATTTTCCAGATCCAGACTTATTACCATTAGAAGTAACTGATGAATTTATTAAAAAACTTAAAGCAGATATTCCAGAATTGCCAGATGATAAAAAGAAAAGATTTATTGATGAGTTTAAGATTTCTGCTTATGAAGCAACAATACTAGTTTCAGATATTGATACAGCTAAATATTTTGAGGAAGTTGTTGCCAAAATGGGCAAAAACCAAGATATGAAGTTAGCCGTTAACTGGATTACAGGTGAATTGTTTGCTGTTTTAAATAATAAAAATTTAGAAATATCCGAAAGTCCAATAAGTGCAAAAAATTTAGCAAAGTTAATTAATCTAATTAAGAATGGAACAATTTCTGGAAAAATAGCTAAAACAATATTTGAATTAATGATGGATGGAGACATAGATCCTCAAATAATTGTTGAAGAAAAAGGTTTAAAACAAGAAAGCGACCCTAAAGCATTAGAGGCTTTAATTGATAAAATAATTAACGATAACAGGGAAAAAGCTATTGAATATAAGAATGGTAAAGAAAAATTGTTTGGTTTCTTTGTGGGACAAGCAATGAAAGCTTCAAGCGGTAAGGCTAATCCTCAATTAATAAATGAAATATTGAAGAAGAAACTTTAATATCATGAGTAAGAACCTTGAAATTACTGAAAAACTTGAAAAATATATAAATAATTTTAGTTTAAAGTTAAATCCCATTCAGCAAGAAATAATCGATTACAATAATACACTTGGAGATGTTAAGAGAATGCAAGTAGCAACATCTCAATGTCATTTTCTTCATTTAATTATAAAAACTTCTAATATCAAAACTGTACTTGAGATTGGTACTTTTACTGGGTTAAGTGCACTTTCTATAGCATTAGCATTACCAGTTGATGGTAGACTTGTAGCGCTAGATAAAGATGAGGGAACGAACAAAGTTGCATTAGATTTTTTTAAAAAAGCTAATCTTAGTAAAAAAATTCAAACAATTGTTAAGCCTGCATTAGATAGTTTAGATGAATTAAAGAATAGTAAATTTGATATGGTTTTTATTGATGCTGATAAAATGAACTATAAAGAATATTACGAAAGATCTTTAAGTCTATTGAATAAAGGTGGATTGATTATTGTAGACAACGTTTTGTGGCACGGTGAAGTTGTTGATGAGGATAGATTAGATAAATTCACAATTAATATCAGAGATTTTAATACGTATGTTGCAAACGATAAAAGAGTGGAACAAATCATTGTACCTTTAGGTGATGGAATGACTGTTTGTAGAGTGTTATAATGTTTGATATATTTGGTTTTTACAAATTTAAAAAACTCACCTCTTTAAAAAAAAATAAGGTCTTGCTACAAGATTATTTAATTAAAAAAAATATCCGAGGAACAATAATTATAGCAAGTGAAGGAGTAAATGCAACAATCTCAGGTAATGCTAGTGATTTAAAATCATCAATCACAAAAATCAAAAAAATATTAGATTTTAAAAAATTTGATAGTGAAAATTTTTCATCAAGCAAATTTCAACCATTTCATAAACCAAAAGTAAAAATAAAAAAAGAAGTTGTTCCTATGGGTTTTACATTAACTCCAAAAAATAAGAAAATTAATCATATAGATCCTAAAAAGTGGAACAAATTAATCAACGATAAAGAAACTTTAGTTTTAGATTCAAGAAAACCATTTGAATATAAAGTGGGTACTTTTAAAAAATCAGTTAATCCAGATGTTGATAATTTTAGAGAATTTCCAAAATATTTGAACAAACTTAAAAAAACAAAACAAATTGCTATGTTTTGTACTGGAGGTATTAGATGTGAAAAGGCTTCAGCTTATCTTGAAAAAAAAGGTTTTAAAAATGTTTATCAATTAAAAGGTGGGATTTTAAATTACTTAAAAAATGTAAAGAAAAAAGAAAGTTTGTGGAATGGTGAATGCTTTGTTTTTGACAACAGAATCAGTGTTAAGCATGGGTTGGTAACTGGTACATATTCAATTTGCAGTGGATGTAGAAAACCTGTTTCACCAAAAGACAAGAAGTCTAAAAAATTTGAGGAGGGTGTTTCATGCGTTAACTGTCATGATAATTTGACTCAAACACAAAAAGAGAGATTTCGGATGAGACAAAAGCAAATAATCCTTGCTAAAAAGAGTGGTACAAAGCATATATTCAAAAAAGAATTTATATAAAGTAATAAAATTGTCTAAAAAAATAAATTTACAAAAAGATCCTATTTGGAGTCTTCTTAGAAAGGTTACAATTCCTGCTAGTGTTGGATCATTGTTTCAAACTTTTTATAACTTGGTTGACACTTGGTTTGCAGGAAAAATTTCAGCTGAGGCTATAGGAGCAATTGCTAAATCTTTTCCTATTTATTTTACAATTATAGCCGTTGGTGTTGGAATAGGTGCTGCAACTAATTCATTAATTGGTAATTCTATAGGTGAAAAAAAAATAAGAGTTGCATCTTTATTTATTGCTCAATCTATCATTTTTGCATTAGGAATTTCTATATTAGTGACAATGTTTGGTTTAAATGCCTCTAATTTTCTTCTAGGCGTTATGGGTTCTGATGCTCAAGGTATAGCCCTAACAAGGCAATATTTGGATATTATCTTTTTTGGTACTTTTATTGTAATGGTACAAATTTCTTTAAATGGTACCTTAAATGCACAAGGTGATACGAAAAGTTATAGAAATGTTTTAATATTTAGTTTCTTTTTAAATATATTTTTAAATCCACTATTTATATGGGGCTATGGCATTGTTCCTGCATTTGGAATCGCAGGACTTGCTATAGCAACAGTAATTTCTCAATCTGTAGGAATGTTTTACTTAGCATATAAAGTAAATTCTTGTGAAATAAGAAAATACTTAAGATTAGAATGCTTTATTCCTAAAATTGAAATGCTTAAGACTTTAATAAAACAATCAACACCCGTTATGTTTAGTATGTTGTTTATTGGAGTTGGAATTTTTAATATTTTATACTTTATCGGCCAATTTGGTGATCTTGCTACAGCTGGTTATGGTGCAGCTTTAAGAGTAGAGCAAGTCTTTCTATTACCTGTGATTGGTTTAAATACAGCTGTATTATCAATCGGGGGACAAAACTTTGGAGCTAAAAACTATAATCGTATTAGAGAATTATATACTAAAGCTTTAGTGTTTGGTTCTTCATTTATGGTAATAGCTGGAATTATATTGTTCTTTGGTGCCGAATTTTTTGTGTCGCAATTTACTGATAATGTTGTTGCCATAAAACATGGTGTAATTTATTTAAAAGTTGCAGCATTAATTGGCCCAATATACCCTGTTTTTTTTATAACTACTGCTGTATTTCAAGCTGTAAAAAAACCATTGTATAGTCTTTATTTAAGTATCCTTAGATTAACTGCATTTCCATTTTTATCTTTATGGTATGTAATTAATATGAGAGGTGGAGATTATTCTGATATTTTTTATACGATAATGGCAACAAATTGGTTTATGGCTATTGCTCTAATCATCTTTATTGGATATTTTTTAAACAATGTTTTTAAACAAAAGAAAAGCCATTTTTCTTATTAGTATTTTTTTATTAGTATTTCTCTTTACTGTTAATGATATTAAGTCACAAGAGCTAAAAATAGTTGATGGTGATACAATTCATTTAGATGGCGAAAAAATTAGATTTACAGGTATTGATGCACCCGAACTAAAACAAACATGTATAAAAAACGGGAATAAAAATTTTTGTGGTGTTGCAGCAAAGGAAATTCTCATTGAAAAAATTTCTGATAATAAAGTTGAGTGTATTAGTGAGGGAAAAGATCAATACAAAAGAACTTTAGCTGAGTGTTTTGTAAATAATGAGAGTTTATCAAGCTATTTAGTTAGAAGTGGTTATGCATTTGCCTATAGAAGATATTCTAAAAAATTTGTTGTTGATGAAGATTATGCAAAAGAAAAGCAAACAGGTATGTGGGCTATGACGTTTGAATATCCTTGGGACTACAGAAAAAAAAATAATTAAATATTTTTTATGAAAGAATTAAAAAATTGGGATAATAAAAATTGGTTATCATCAAAATTATATATTAACTCTTTTAATTCATTTTTATTAAAGAAAAAAAAACTTAATAAAAATTCAAAAATATTAGATATTGGATGTGGAAGAGGTGGAATATTTGGCTCCTTGTCTAGAAAATTAAAATTAAATAATAAACCCATAGGTGTTGACCCTGTAACTCACAAAGATGTAGATAAATTAATTGATTTTAGGAATGAAGATGTATTTAAATTTTTTAAGACTAATCATAATAAATTTGACTTAATAATGATCAAGCAAACTCTTCATTTTTTTAATAAAGATAAAAGAAAAAAGTTAATAAAAATTTGTAAAAATAATTTAAAAAAGAATGGTTTACTGATTATTTTTTCACTAAATACAATTAATAATGAAATTCCATGTTTTAAGCTAATGAAACAAAAGCTTAAAATAGGATTAGAAAGAGATTCTAGAATGCTCAAATCAGCATGTAAATCATTAAAAGATTATAGGATAGATAAATTTAAGTTTAAAGTCTCAATAACTAAAAATAAATATGTTCAAATGTTAAGACAAAAATATATCTCATGTCTTATTAACCTTACAAATAAGCAATTAAACAAAGGGATTAAAGAGATCAATGACACTTATTCTAATAAAATTATTTTTAGAGATATTTTAATTTGTATAAAATATAAACTTTAGTGCGAATATAATTAAATAATATTTATGAATGTATTTATAATTTTATCAATACTTGTAATTGCAATTGGTGTTATCTTTTTATTAGCCTCTCCATCTACTTTATTTAAATTAAATTGGAATGAAAAAACAGTGAAACAAAAGATCATAATGTTTACATTTTACAGTATATTGGTTTATTTAATAAACATCATTTTTTGGATTATTAAATAGTAGCAATTCAATCTAAGTTATTGCTTATTGTGTGCTAACTTTAAAGAGTTTTTCACCCAAAGGACTTATAGGTTCTTGTGGCGTAGGTTTAACTTTAGTTTTTTTTTCAACAATGTTAAGTAATTTTTTAGCAAGTCCTTGACGTCTAAACATTGGGTTTACAAAGATATATTCAACTTCAGCTTCTTTATTGTATCTAACAAATCCAAGTGTTGTATTTATATTCTTAAAGGTAATAATGCCATCACTTAGACTAATGTCATAATTTATATTATCTAATGTACTCATTAATTGTTACCATCTTTCTTAAGTGTTTTTTCTAATTTTCTTACAAAAAATGAAACAATCAATATCAAAATTAGATATTCCAAAATTAGAAATGTGTAAATTTCTAATGGCCTGTATGTTGAAACAACTAATTCGTTTGCTTTTCTTGTTAAATCACCAATACCAATAATTGACACCAATGAAGACATCTTTAAAACATACACAAATTGATTACCTAGCGCAGGTAAGATATTTTTAATTGCTTGTGGGAATATTACCAATCTTAATCTTTTAAAGAAAGTTAAACCCAATGAAGAACCTGCTTCCCATTGTGATCTTTTGATTGAGTTTATTCCAGCTCTAAAAATTTCTGCTTGAAAAGCACTTTCACTTATTGCCAAAGCAATTATACCTGACACAAATGGACTGAAACTTAATCCAGTCATTATAGGTAAACCATAATAAATCCATAAAATTAAAACAAGTAGTGGTATTGCTCTTACAATTTCTACATAGCCAATATTAATATATGTTAAAAATTTACTTTTAGCCAGGGAAGGTATAGCAACAACAAATCCTAAAATTGCAGATATGATTATAGATACTACTGAAATATAAATGGTTGTCGTTAAACCACTCAATAAAAATTTTAAATTCGTTAATCCCTCAACATTGTTTGGTGAAAGAATAAACCACCCCAACTCTTGGTTTGTACAAGAGGTTAGAGGTACAATTAAAAGTAAAAAAAGTAAATTTTTCACTCTTAAAGTTATAATGAATTAAATATTAATATCTAATTTTTTATAGGCTTTTTAAATTATATTTAGTGAGTAGTTTATCAAAGAAACCAGAGGATTTTTTACCTTTAATCCATTTGTTAACATAGTCATTCCAAACTTTATCATTTTTACCAACCATCATTGCTAAAAATGCTGGGTTCTTTTCTCCATCAGGAACAATTGCTAATTGAGGATATTTGATAACCAGCTTATTAGCTTCCGTTGAACTTGTAATGTTTCCGTCTGCTCTTCCAGCTAAAACTTCTTGAAAATCTCTTGCTGGAGATTCAACTGATTGTAATTTAGATTTAGGAAAAAATTCTTTAGCTTTCTCTTCTTGAGATGTACCCAGAGTTGTAGCAATAGTTACACTTTTATTATTTAATGAATTCCATGTTGGATACTTTTTTAAATTCTTCTTAAGAACCAATGGAACAGTCCCATACTTGTAATAAGAATCTGTAAATCCAGCAACTTCTGCTCTTTTTGGTGTTTTAGTTACACTTGTAGAAATGTCATATCTTCCTGCGGTAATCCCTGAAACAATTGTTTTCCATTCTGTGGGTACAAAAGTAATTTTTACACCCATGTCTTTAGCTAGCTCATTCATTACATCAATATCAAACCCCTTATATTTGTTTGTAGCAGGATCTTTCATAGTCATTGGATCCCAATCACCTGTTGTTCCAACTTTTAATTCACCAGAAGACAATATCTGGTTAAGCTTAGATTCTGCGTTTAGAGAGAAGGGTAAAAGTGCTAATAGCACAACTAATATAATTTTATACATAACTGGTTTTAACATTGTTCCATGGAATTTGAGCCTATAATCTTGACGCAGCGTCTTCAATCCAAGACATTAAATGCTCTGAAAAAGACCTTCTAACTAATAAATTAATATTATTTTGTTCTTTGTGATGAATTATAATATCTACTTGAGTTAGCAATGTTTGTACAACAGCACCCTTTTTTGTCTTAAAATTAGTAAAATCAAATGGACAACCTGTTGAAAGTAAATCAAAAACTTTTTCTCCTTCTAAATTGATTAGTATAAATTGATCACTAACATCAATGACTGCTCCTAAATTATTTTTAGAAATTTTATTAAATAATAATTCTTCAATTTCGTAATTATTATTTTCTTTATCTATAGAATTATTTGATATAACCATCCATTCATCTGGCGATAACCATATAGATGTATATTTGTCACTTGATGATGAAGTATTAGCTTCTAAGGGTAAAATCATATTAATATTTTTTCCTATAGTAGATAAGAATTCTCTACTTTTACCTCTTAAGTTTAATTTCATTATTGGAGAAATTTCTTTAATATTCAGACCAGAATACGATTTATTTTCTTTTATTGATGATTGATAATTAAGCATTTAATCTTTTATTCTCCTTATCTAAAAAAACTGGATCAGCAACTGTTACATTAATCGATCTTCCTTCCATAGGTATAAATAATTTTTTACCCATCATATCTTTTCCACCTCTTACAACAGCTAGAGCAATAGATTTGTTTAAATTAGGACTAAAATAACTTGAAGTTATATGACCTAACATTTCTACTGGTTTTTGATTTAACTTTGAAACAATTTGAGCACCTTCTTCTAAAATTTCTTTAGGATTATCGGTTAATAATCCAACCAATTGTTTTCTATCTTCTCTCATAGTATCAGATCTATATAACGATCTTTTACCAATGAAATCATATTTTTTTTTACTTACTATCCAGTCCATTTGAAGATCTATTGGAGTCATAGTTCCATCAGTATCTTGTCCAACAATAATAAAGCCTTTTTCTGCTCTTAATAAATGCATAGTTTCTGTACCATAGGGTGTAATGTTAAATTCTTTTCCTGCATCCATACATTGTTCCCATAATGATTTTCCATAATTGGCCTGAACATTAATTTCATAACTATGTTCACCTGTAAAACTGATACGCATTACTTTACATTTGATTTTTCCAATACTTGCTTTTTTATATGACATATGTGGAAAATTCTCATCAGATAGATCTAAGTTTGGAATTAATTTATTTAATATTTTTTTACTATTTGGCCCACAAATACTCGCGGTTGCAAAGTGATCAGTAACTGAAGTTAAATAAACATCTAGTTCTGGCCATTCAGTTTGAAGATAATCTTCGAGTCTCCCCAATACATTTGCTGCACCTCCAGTAGTAGTTGTCATAATATAATGATTTTCACTTAATCTAGTTGTCACACCATCGTCATACACCATTCCATCTTCATTGAGCATCAATCCATATCTACACTTACCAATTCCTAGTTTTGACCAGGCATTAGTATAAACTCTATTCAAAAATTCGGAAGCATCACTCCCCTGTATATCGATTTTACCCAATGTTGATGCATCTAAGATACCTGCACTTTTTCTTGCAGCCAAACTTTCTCTTTGAACTGCCTCATGCATCGACTCGTTATTTTTTGGATAATACCAAGCTCTTTTCCATTGACCAACATTTTCAAATTCAGCTTTATTTTTAATATGCCAATCATTCATTGGTGTTCTTCTAAAAATATCAAAATATTCACCAACATTTCTACCAACAATCGTTCCAAAAGTTAGAGGAGTGTAGGGAGGTCTAAAAGTTGTTGTACCAACTTCACCCATCATAACACCGGCAGTATCAGCAATAATTCCAAGAGCATGCATGTTTCCTAACTTACCTTGATCGGTGCCCATTCCTGTAGTTGTGTATCTCTTAACATGTTCAATAGATCTAAAACCCTCTCTAAGAGCTAATTTAATATCTTTAGCTGTGGCGTCATTTTGATAATCAACAAATGGTTTAGTTTTTCCTAAAATTATATCTGATGGAAGTAACCAAATATTTTTTTTAATTGTTTCTTTTGAATTTACTACTGACAAATTTTCATATTCAGTTTTGTCAATTTTAAGAAAATCTTTGATATTTTTTAAACTGTTTTTAATTATTTCATTAAGTTCAAAGTCACCATTACAAGAACCAATACTTATTTGATCGGATGGATACTTATCAGGAATAAACACTTGATCAATATCTCTAAACTTTAGTTTTCCTCCAGATTGAGTGAATAAATGTACAGCTGGGGTCCATCCACCTGAAACTCCAAGACAGTCACAATTAATATTAATTTTTGAACCAATAATTGATTGTCCATCTTTTGAAAGCTCCATAATTGAAATTTGATTCAATTTTTTATATCCTTGAGTATTAACAACAGTATGAGACCAATAAACTTTTATACCCAAGTTTTCAGCTTCTTTAACAATTGATGAGTTAGAATTTTCTCTAATATCAATAATTGCTTGAATTTTTTTTCCTTTTTTAGACAATGATATTGCAGTTTCATAAGCTGTGTCGTTATTCGTAAAAAGTACATTTCGTTTACCACAAATAACACCATAATAATCAGCATATTTTTTTACAGCTGATGAAAGCATTATTCCAGGTCTATCGTTATTATTAAAAATAAGTGGTCTTTCTAAGGATCCTGTTGCAACAATAACTTTTTTAGCTCTAATTTTTAAAAGTCTTTGTCTAATTTTATTTTGTTTCTCAAACTTACTTAAATGATCAGTAAGATTTTCTCTTGCTAAAAGATAATTATAACCATGATAAGCAGCAACACTTGTTCTAGTTTTTATTTCAAGGTTATCTAATTTTTTTAATTCTCTGATTTCATCATTTAACCAGTCAGATGAAATTTTATCATCAATTTTAAAGTTTTCTGATTTTTGATAGATAGTTGTTCCACCAATATTTGTATTTTCATCTAACAAAAGAGTTTTAAAATTATTTTTAGCTGCTGTCTTAGCTGCTATAATTCCTGATATACCGGCACCAATCACTAAAACATCACAATGAATATATTTGTGATCGTAGATATCTGTATCAGGTTTTGTTGGAGACTTACCTAATCCTGCAGAATGTCTAATAAAATATTCATATTTTTTCCAAAAACTAGCAGGCCACATAAACGTTTTATAATAAAAGCCTGCAGGCAAAAAAGGAGATAGTAAATTGTTTATTCCACCTATATCAAAGTTTACACTTGGCCAACAATTTTGGCTTGTTGCTTCTAAACCATCATAAATTTCTACTTCTGTGGCCCTTACATTTGGCTCTGTTATGGCCTTATCTTTACCAATTTGTACAATAGCATTAGGTTCTTCTGAACCGGCAGTCATTATCCCTCTAGGTCTATGATACTTAAAACTTCTACCAACTAAGTGAATATTGTTGGCTAATAAGGCAGACGCGAGAGTATCTCCTTTAAACCCATAATAAGTTTTTCCATTAAATTTAAACGAAACGCTGGTTGTTTCATCAATAAAACTGCTACATTTAACTCTTAAATTTTTTAACATTCTTAATCTGTTGGCGGTTTTTCACCCATTTTGTAAATTGATTTAATTTCATCATTAGAAGTGTCTCTAATCATATTAAACCATTTTCTACATCCATGTGCATGGTTCCATCTTTCAAATTGTACACCTTTAATATTTTTTCTCATAAAGAGATATTCTGCCCATTCATCATCACTTAGTTCTGTTGGTTGTTTTGGTCTTTCTATATGAGCTTCACCACCAGCCTTAAATTCACTTTGATCTCTTTCACCACAAAAAGGACAATTAATTATAAACATCTAATGGGCTACCGCTGCAGCACCATGTTCATCAACAAGATCACCACTAATAAATCGATTTAAGTTAAATGCAGCATTAAGTTTATGTGGCTCATCATTAGCTATTGTATGAGCAAATAAATCTCCTGATCCTGGTGTAGCTTTAAATCCACCAGTTCCCCAACCACAATTAAAATATAAACCTTTTATAGAAGTTTTACTTAATATAGGACTAGCATCAGGACAAATATCAACGATACCTCCCCATTGACGCAACATTCTCATTCTACTAAAAATTGGGTATAATTCCAAAATTGCATTTAAAGTTCCTTCAACTATTTGATGACTTCCTTTTTGTGAGTAAGAAACATAATCATCTGTACCTGCGCCTATAACTAACTCACCTTTATCTGATTGGCTTACATACGCGTGGACAGCATTAGACATTACCACTGTATCAATAATTGGTTTAACAGGTTCTGAAACTAAAGCTTGAAGTGGTTTACTTTCTAATGGTAATCTTAATCCAGCCATATTAGCAATTACACTTGAGTGGCCGGCTGCAACAACCCCAATTTTTTTTGTTTTTATGAACCCTTTTGTAGTTTCTATACCTTCGACACTATCTCCATTTCTTTTAATACCTTTAACTTCACAATTTTGAATTATATCAACACCAAGTTCATCTGCACCTCGAGCATAACCCCAAGCTACTGCGTCATGACGTGCGGTACCAGCTCTTTTTTGTAAAGTACCACCAAGAACTGGATATCTAATATTAGGGGATGTATTAATAATAGGACAAAATTTTTTAACTTCTTCAGTGCTTAAATAATATGCGTCAATACCATTTAATCTATTAGCATGAGTTCTTCTTTTTAAATCTCTAACATCTTGAAGGTTATGAGCTAGATTCATAACTCCTCTTTGACTAAACATTACATTATAATTAAGTTCTTGAGATAATCCCTCCCAGATTTTTAATGCATGATCATATAATCCAGCACTAGCATCCCATAAATAATTTGATCTAATAATTGTAGTATTTCTTCCAGTATTACCACCACCAATCCATCCTTTTTCAATAACAGCAATATTTTTTAAATTATGTTTTTTAGCCAAGTAATAAGCAGTAGCTAATCCATGGCCACCACCACCTATAATTACAATATCGTATTCCTTTTTTGGTTGAGGATCTTTCCATGCTTTTTGCCATTTTTCGTGATACGAAAAAGCATTTTTAACTAAAGAAAATATTGAATATCGATTTTTAATCATATTAAACAATAATTACTTTATAAATATTGAATATTCAATACAATCGGTTATATCAATGTCGCAGTGGAAGAGTGGGTGAGAGGCTGAAACCAGTCGTTTGCTAAATGACCGTGCGAGGAAACTTGTACCGAGGGTTCGAATCCCTCCTCTTCCGCCATTAAAATAAGGGTTGATCCTTAAAAAAGTCTTTAATTTTAATTGGTTTTTTTTCTAAAATATATCTATAAACGTTGTAATTTTCTAGGACACGCTGAACATAATTTCTTGTTTCTTTAAATTTTATCAATTCAACCCAATCAACATAGTCAACTTGTTTTTTTTGGGGATTTTTATTAATTTTTTTCCAATACTTAACTCTTTTGGGTCCAGCGTTATAAGCTGCAATCGCAAATGGATAAGCACCATCATATTCTAAAATTAAACCAGCAATATAGTGTGAGCCTAAGTTAATATTATATTCAGGGTCTCTAGTTAATCTAGATTTAGAGTAGGGAAGTTTAGCTTGTTTAGAAACTAATTTAGCAGTGTATGGCATTAGCTGCATTAAACCTTGAGCACCAGCATGACTATTTGCACTCATATCGAATTCACTTTCTTGTCTTATTATTGAAAGTATAAAAGCTGTTTCAGGAATTTTGCGCCCATTTATGTATTTAGGGGTACTAATTATTGGATAATTAAAGTCATTATGAAATCTTTTTTGATATGAGGCTAGTTTGGCAATCTGAATTGCAAAATCATATCTTGTTATATTGGTGGAAAGTTCTGCAGCTAATATCTCACTTCCACTTTCGATATTATCATTAGCCAAATGTTTTAAGATATTTTTTGTATATTTAGTTTTATTTAATTCATTCAAAAGATAAACAATTTTTATTAAATCTTTTTTGTAAAAATATTTTCTGTATTCATCAGTAATCTTTAGTTGTTCTTCAAGTTCAAAATTTTCATTAGGTTTAATTTTTAGATGAGCTAATTGCCCATAGTAAGTGGTTAAATATTTACTTGCCTCATTATACCATTGATCAGATTGTTTTTTATCTCCAATTTTTTCATAAGACCTTCCAAGCCAGTAAGCCCCTCTAGATAAGCTAATAGGGTAACCTACATTTTGATAAAAATTATTGAAATGATCAATTGCTAATATTGGATCTTTTAAAAAACTTAAAGCAATCCAGCCACTCAACCATTCTGCTTCTGCAAATTCAGGACCTTTATCAAGAGAATGTTCACTTGAAACTTTATATGCTAGCTCATATTTTTTTTTATAAATGAGAGCTCTTGTCATAATAGCTCTTTCAATCCACCATTTATCAGGTCTTACCAAATAATTTTTGTTATTTTTTACTTTGAAAATTATCTCTAATGAGTCGTCAACTCTTCCTCTTTTTCTTCGCCATTTTAAACGATCATAATTTAGCCCAGCATCATTTTTAAGTTTAGGAGGAACATTCGCTATGGCATTATCAACACCATAAGATTTACTCATTAAAATTTGTCTAGCTGTATAAAGTAATTCGTAATCCTTTGGTAAATATCTGAGCATTCTTTTTAGATCCCAGTATTTATTTTCCCAAGCCAAGTAATCTGCTCTTTTAATATAATCATCAACATTTAAAAATTTTTTAAATCTTTTTCTAAAAAATTTCATTTCAGATCTACTTAAATCTGCAGTAATCCATCCATCTTTAATCAAAGATGTGCCTTTTTGGATATCACCTCTTTTGATAAAGCTTTCTCCTAATATTAATTTTCCAAATCCACTTAACGGTTGATTAACACCAAACCAATCAATTATTTTTTTTGGTGAAATTTTATCTGTTGATAATTTATGTTCTGCTAAGTAGCGTATTCTATTAATCCTAGGGTAATTTTCATTACGATTAATAAATGTCATATAATCATAGAAACTAGCTTGATTTCCTGTAGTCAGCAAATGTCTCCATTGAATAAAAGTATATATAGATTTATCTTTAGCTTTTTTTGAAAAAGATAAGGCAGAGGACCACTGTCTTTTTTCAATTGCTTGAATAGATTTTTTAGCAATATTAAAATCATTTTGACTATAATATTTAGATTTTGTTTTTGTTGCTGTTGATGTTTTTTTTACTACAAGTGGTTTACTTTTAGGTATTAAAAAATCTATTCTTTCAATCTTTTTTACAATTATATCAGTGGTTTTTTTTTCAACTTCTTTAACTATTTTAGGCTTAAGTTCTTTAATTGGTTTATTCTGAGGTTTTATAATTTTATTGGATAACTCTTTATCCATGTTGTTTTTAACAGGTTTTGCGATAGGTTTTAAAATACCTTGTGTTAATTTTTGTTCTTTTGTAATTTTGTCTAAAATAGGTTTTTTTAAAGGTATAATTGTTAATTCCTCACTATATGAATTAGCCATAAATAGGAAAATTAATATTATTGATTTTAAAAAAAGAAATATATTTTTAAGCATAAATTTTACTAAATGAATCTCTAAACTATGTTATAAGTATTTATGCTTAAAGGATCAAATGTTGCTTTAATAACTCCATTTAAAAATGATAGGTTGGACGTTGAAGCTTATATCAAACTTATACATTTTCAAATTGAAAATGGTACTAATGGACTAATACCAGCGGGAACCACTGGTGAGTCACCAACTTTAAGCCATGAAGAGCATCAAAAAGTTATTGAATTATGTATACAAGAATCTAAAGGCAAAAATCCAGTAGTAGCTGGCACAGGATCAAATTCAACTGCTGAAGCTATTTCGCTTACTACTCATGCTGAAAAAGTTGGGGCCAATGCGGCTTTAATTGTAACCCCCTATTATAATAAACCCACCCAAGAAGGACTTTATCAGCACTACAAGGCTATTAATGACAAGATTGGCATACCAATTTTAATTTACAACATTCCGGGAAGGTCTGTAATTGATATGTCAGTAGAAACAATGGCAAGATTATACGAATTGAAAAATATAGTTGGCGTTAAAGACGCAACAGGAGATTTAGATAGAGTGACACAACAAAGAAACAAAATGGGAAATGATTTTATCCAACTTACTGGAAATGATGATAATGCACTAGAATTTAATAAAAGAGGTGGAGTTGGTGCTATTAGTGTAACAGCCAATATAGCTCCAAAACTTTGTTCAGATTTTCAAAAATTTTCTAAGTCAGATATAGAAAAAGAAAAAGAAGATGCTGAAAAATTAGATAAAATATTGCAACCAATTCATAGCTCAATGTTTATAGAAAGCAATCCAAGTCCTGTAAAATATGCTGCTAAACTTTTAGGATTATGTGATGACGATGTAAGGTTACCACTAGTTAAGATTACAGACAAAACAAAAGAAGTTGTTAAAAAATCTTTACTGTCAGCAAATTTACTTTAATGAATAATAAAACCAATTCTGGTTTAAAAATAATATGCCTAAATAGAAAAGCAAGTTTTAATTATTTTTTTGAAGAGTTAATTGAAGCCGGATTAGTTCTTAAAGGATCTGAAATAAAATCTATTAGAGAAGGTAAGGTTAATATTGCAGACTCATATGCTGTCGAAAAAAATGGTGAGATTATTTTAATTAATTCACATATAGCAGCATATAAACAGGCAAGTTACTCCAGTCATAGCCCAATGGATGAAAGAAAGCTTTTATTAAATAAAAAAGAAATTAATAAGTTAATTGGAAAAATGCAAAAAGATGGTTTTACATTAGTTCCAACAAAAATGTATTTTAAGAAAGGAAGGGCCAAAATAGAAATAGCAGTAGCAAAAGGAAAGAAACAATTTGATAAAAGAGCAACAAAAAAAAATAGAGATTGGAATCGTGAAAAATCAAGATTTATTAGAAAATCAAGTTAATCTATCATATTTAGCAATAGGCTCAAATTTAGGTAACAAATTTGAAAACATAATAAAAGCTAAATTTGAACTTCAAAACTTTAAGATTAAAATATTAAAAAGTTCAAACAATTTCGAGACAGTATCTTGGCCCGATTCATCAAACCCAAAATTTATTAACACTGTTATTGAAATAGAAACAAAACTAAGCTCATTAGAGTTATTAAAAATATGTAAGTTGGTAGAAAAAAAACTTGGAAGAAAAAAATCAACAAAAAATGCTCCAAGATTATGTGATATAGATATAATTGATTATAAACAAAGCATATTAAAATTAGGGAAAAATAATTTGATTTTACCTCACCCATTAATGCATAAAAGAAACTTTGTTCTTTTACCTTTATTTCAGATTAATAAATCATGGAAACATCCAAAATTACAGATGAATATTGTTGATTTAGTCAATTCTTTACCCATTAAAGATTTAAGATCTATTAAACAAATATAAATTGATGTTATAATTAAAAATGCTTAATTCAGAAGAATTAATTAATAAAGTAAAATCATACAATAAGTTTTTAAATCCTGAAAAGTTAAATAAAGCTTATGATTTTGCTATTAAGGCTCACAAGAATCAAAAAAGAGATTCTGGTGATCCTTATTCAAATCATCCTATTGCAGTAGCAAATATTTTAACAGAATTAAAATTAGATAGTGCTACAATAGCAACAGGTCTATTACACGATACTATTGAAGACACACATGCAACTTATGAAACTATCAAAAATGAATTTGGGCAAGAAGTTGCTGATTTAGTAGATGGTGTCACAAAAATTTCAGTTTTTGAAAACCAAGCACTGTCAAACTCTAAAGCTGAAAACTTTAGAAAATTAATTTTAGCAACGTCAAAAGATATAAGAGTTTTATTAGTAAAACTTGCTGACCGACTTCATAATATGAGAACTATAGATGCAATAAATAAAGTTGAAAAAAAAGAGCGTATTGCAAAAGAAACAATGGAAATTTATGCGCCACTAGCAGATAGAATGGGGATGCATCGAATTAGAGATGAACTAGAAGACCTCTCATTTAAAGTTTTAAATAACAAAGGAAGAGAATTAATAAAAAAAAGATTAGATGAAATAAAAGATGATAAAGTAAATAGTTTCAATTCTATATCATTACAACTAAGTGAATTACTCAATGAATATCATATTAATGCAAAAATTATTGGAAGAGAAAAAACACCTTTTTCTATTTGGAGAAAAGTACAAAAAAAAAGAATATCACTTGAACAAATCACAGATATTATTGGATTTCGAGTAATTCTTAATAGTGTTGAGGACTGCTACAAAGCACTTGGTATATTTCATAAAAAATGGAATTGTATTCCAGGAAGGTTTAAAGACTATATATCATCACCTAAAATAAATAAATATCAATCATTACATACAGCTGTTATTGGACCCAATAGAAGACCAATCGAAATTCAAATTAGAACAATGTCAATGCATGAATTTGCTGAAAGAGGCATAGCTTCACATTGGAAGTATAAATCATCTGAGAAATTTAATTCTTTAACCTGGAAAGAGTATGATTGGTTGGCTGATCTAGTTGAGATTATAGATAAAAATGAAAATCCAGAACATTTTTTTGAATATACAAAACTACAAATGTTTCAAGAAAATGTTTTTTGTTTTACACCAAAAGGTTCTGTAATTAAATTACCTAAAGACGCAACACCAATAGACTTTGCTTATGCTGTTCACACGAAGATAGGTGATAATGCAATAGGATGTAGAATTAATGGAAACGAGGGTGAATTGCAAAGCATTTTACATAATGGTGATGTAGTGGATATTATAACATCAAAAAACAAATCTCCATCACTTCATTGGATTCCTATTACCAAAACAGGAAAGGCAAGAGCTGCAATAAGAAGATATTGGCACTCAAAAGGAGAAAAAAAAGCAGAAAGAGTTAAAAAATATAATACCACATTATGGATTTCTTTACCTGATAAACCAGGAAAACTGGGTGAGATTACTACCTCCTTAGGTTTTCATAGATTGAACATTTCAAGTGTTGAAATGAAAGAAAAAACCAATGAATACATTAATTTTAGATTTAATTTAATAATTAGGGATTTGAAAAACTTTACAAATTTTATTAGTGAGTTAAAACAAAAAGAGATTAAATTTAAAATCATTAGACATGAAGAAAAAAGAAATGCTTTCACACAAAAAATCTTTAGATATTTTAAAAAAAACTAATGCATTGCTAGAAGGGCATTTTGTTCTTTCATCAGGCTTGCATTCCACAAAATACGTTCAGTGTGCTAAATTATTAAGCTTCCCTCATCTAGCTGCTAAAATTTGTATTTCATTGGCAAAAAAAATTAAAAAAAAATTTAACTCAATAGATATAATTCTATCACCAGCAATGGGAGGTATAATTATTGGTTATGAAATTGGTAAATTATTAAAAAAAGAAACAATATTTTGTGAAAGGGTAAATGGTATATTTAAATTAAGACGTGGTTTTAATATAAAAAAAGGTTCAAAAGTATTAATTATGGAAGATGTAATAACTACGGGCAAGTCCAGTATGGAATGTGTTAAAATAATTAAAAAATCTAAAGCAAAACTTGTAGGTTTTGCCTCTATAATTGATAGATCTACAAAAAAAAATCTTAAAATAAAAAAAAATATCGTTTCCCACATGAAAATTAACGTTCCAACTTTTAAAAAAAATAAACTCCCAAAGTATTTAAAATCTATGCCCATAACGGTTCCTGGAAGTAGATACATTAAATGAAAAGACTAGGAATAAATATTGACCATATTGCAACCATAAGAAATGCAAGGGGATCAATTCATCCAGATCCTTTTCTTGCTGCAAAGCATGTGATGAGTTGTGGGGCTGACTCTGTGACTATTCATTTAAGAGAAGATAGAAGACATATACAGGATAAAGATGTTGCTAAGATATGTAAAAATCGTAAAATATTAACCAATCTTGAGGTATCTTTAAACAGTGGAATATTAAAGATTGCCTTAAAAAATAAACCTAACTTCATATGTATAGTTCCTGAAAATAGAAAAGAAATTACTACTGAAGGTGGTTTAAATATTATCAAAAATAAAAAAAAGATTATACAAACAATTTTTAAATTTAAAAAAAAAAAAATAAGAACTAGCCTTTTTATAAACCCAAATTTAAAAGATATTAAAATAGCCAAATCTTTAGGAGCTGATTGTGTTGAGTTACACACTGGAAGGATTTCAGATTTAATTAAAAAAAAAAAGCCTTTTACTTTTGAATTACAAAAAATAAAAAAAAGTTGTTTATATGCAAAAAAAATAGGCTTAGAAATTCATGCTGGTC